>URQG01000350.1 GCA_900549895.1 uncultured Lachnobacterium sp. | reverse complement strand
TCCGTACACTTGGATGCTATCCGCTGACCGGTGGTATCGAATCCACCGCAACCACACTCGACGAGATCATCGACGAGACCTTAAGTGCGGTCGAGTCGGAGCGAACCACCCGAGTGATCGACAACGAGGCGGCAGGCAGCATGGAAAGAAGAAAAAGGGAGGGCTATTTCTAATGAGCGGATTACTGAAATTTATTACCTGCGGAAGTGTGGACGACGGAAAGTCAACACTGATCGGACATATTTTATACGATTCCAAGCTGTTGTACGCAGATCAGGAAAAAGCATTGGAATTGGACTCCAAAGTGGGAAGCCGCGGCGGCGCGATCGATTATTCGCTTCTGCTTGACGGTCTGATGGCAGAGCGTGAGCAGGGAATCACGATCGATGTGGCGTACCGTTACTTCACAACCGATAAGAGAAGTTTTATTGTGGCGGATACCCCGGGTCACGAAGAGTATACAAGAAACATGGCGGTCGGCGCATCGTTTGCAGACCTTGCTGTCATCCTCGTAGATGCTAAGCAGGGAGTGCTCGTGCAGACCAGACGCCACGCGAGAATCTGCGCTTTGATGGGAATCAAATACTTTGTATTTGCAGTTAACAAGATGGATCTTGTGGATTACAGCGAGGACCGTTTCAAGGAGATCACCGCCCAGATCGAGGAACTTTCAGGCGAACTTTCGCTTGCGAGCGTGCAGATCATTCCGGTTTCTGCAACGGAGGGCGATAATGTCACAAAGCGTTCCGACAAGATGAACTGGTATGACGGACCGGTGCTCCTTTCTTATCTTGAGGATATCGATGTCAGCGAGAAAAAACAGGAGGACGGATTCTATATGCCGGTACAGCGTGTGTGCCGTCCGGATCATACCTTCCGCGGATTCCAGGGACAGATCGAAAGTGGCAGCATCGCAGTCGGCGATGAGGTCATCACACTTCCGAGCAACGAGCATGCCAAGGTCAAGAGCATCTTAGTCGGTGACAGAAATGCGGACAGCGCCGATGCCGGCCGCCCGGTAACGATTCAGCTTGACAAGGAAGTGGACGTATCCCGAGGCTGCGTGCTTACAACTGTAGAACTTCCGGTCAGCAAGAAATTTACCGCAACGATCCTGTGGATGGACGATCAGGAATTGACCGTCGGCAAGGATTATCTGGTCAAGATCGGAACGGAAACCATTCCGGGAATCCTTAAGAATATCCAGTACAAGATCGATGTCAACACCGGAGAATACATTCCGGTCGGACGCCTCAGAAAGAACGAGATCGCTGTCTGTGATCTGGTAATTCAGGAAGAAATCGTACTTGACGCCTTTTTATCCCATAAGACACTCGGCGAGCTGATCCTGATCGACCGTATCACGAACATGACTTCTGCCTGCGGTGTTGTGGAGAATCCGAAGCTCGATGAGAGCAAGGATATCAAATGTGCATTCGTATCCGGCAACCTGAAAGCCAACGGAGATATCTTCGAGGAGTTCTACTATGACCTCGAGAGTATGACCATATTTAAGGTACAGCCATCCGGCAAGACCTACACGATCGGCGACGAGATTCCGGTAGAGGGCGAGTCTTACCGGTATCCGGACAGCTTCGATGTTGTCGTACTCCGTGATCAGGTTGCGGTACAGGTACGCGACCGCAAGATCACGGTCATCCAGTCGCTTGCGGATTATACATACAATGATGTACCGGTTATCAACGGACGCGGCTTTGCCGTACATGTAAGCAGCCAGACGGATCTTGATGTATTCAAGGCAGAGCTTGCATCGGAGGGCAGCAGCATTTCCGAAACCTTCTTTAATAAATGGATTGATTTTGAGACCTATCGTAAGATCGTGTTCAAGGATCAGCATTGGAACTAATCTAAGGGATCGTTTTAAAAAGACGAAAGTGTAGTATACAGACTTCTGTTCATTGGCAGAAGTGTATGCTACACTTTCTTTTTATTCCTGTCTCTTATACACATCTCCGAGCCCACGAGACGCGTAGTAATCTC
>URQG01000349.1 GCA_900549895.1 uncultured Lachnobacterium sp. | reverse complement strand
TCGGCAGCGTCAGATGTGTATAAGAGACAGACATAGAAGATTGCCATAAGAGGAACAACAAGCGATGAAACCTTTGCGATCGACTTGATTCCACCTACAATGATAAGCAATGCCAAAACCGTGATTACAATTCCGCTTGCCCATGTCGGTACTTGAAAAGTCGATTTAAGGGCACCGGAAATCGAATTACCCTGCGTCATGTTTCCGATTCCGAAAGACGCAATCACTGCAAACAGCGCAAAAATCCATGCGAGCGTGGAACCTAGTTTCTTGTTCTTGATTCCTTTTTTCATTGTATACATCGGTCCGCCGCTCATCTCGCCTTTTTCATTGACCTCACGGTACTTTATCGCAAGCATGCACTCCGAGAATTTCGAAGTCAGACCAAATGCGGCAGATATCCACATCCAAACGAGTGCTCCCGGTCCGCCGGACACCATTGCTGTCGCAACACCGACGATATTACCGGTTCCAATCGTTGCGGCAAGCGCTGTAGTGAGTGCCGAGAACGGGGATACATCACCCTCGCCGCGGCTCTTGGTGCGCGCCTCCTTACTCAGTGTACTCTTAAGTGCATACCCCAGATTTCTCCAGGTCAGAAATCTCGTTCGAAATGTCAGGAAAATACCGGTTCCAACCAACAGGATCAGCATCACCGGTCCCCAGACGAAGTCATCAATTGTTGAAATAATACTGCTTAATTTTTCCATACCCCATTTTCTCCCTTTCCTCCAAAATGCAAAAAGAGCGATATGTGAACCACATCGCTCTTCTGTATTGAACTATTTAGTTAACGTTAATTTAATCCTTATTTCGAAAATTGTCAAGCGAAATCTTACGAGTTCCCGAACCGTAAACACAAAATTCACTCTTGCATTTTTATTTTCCAGGTTCTAAGATAGGCAGTTAGAAAGAAAGGGTGATTTTATGCAGATCAGTATACTTTTAATGGAACAGATTTTTGAGCTTTTTCTCATGATACTAATGGGATTTATCATTGTAAAGGCAGGAATTGTCAAGGAAGAAGACAGCAAAGTATTATCCAAAATCATACTCTACCTCATCATTCCATGCGTTATTATAAATGCTTTTCAGGTAAATTACACAAAAGAAACCGTAAACGGCCTTCTGCTTGCACTTGTTGCATCCATATTACTTCAGATCATTCTTCTGCTTGTTGTTTCTCTTATCAGCAGACTGTTTTCCCTAAACGAAGTAGAATCTGCATCCATCTATTACTCCAACTCTGGAAATCTGATTGTGCCTATCGTAACTTTCGTTCTGGGGCAGAAATGGATCCTGTATGGCTGTGTCTTCATGAGCATACAGCTTATTTTTCTTTGGACACACTGCAAAAAGATCATAAGCCGTGAATCTTCCTATGATTGGAAGAAAATCCTCCTGAACATCAATATGATTTCTATCGCCATCGGCATCGTTTTATTTTTTGCTAAAATCCGTCTGCCGGAGATTCTTACCGACACACTCTCCAGTGTTGGCAGCATGATCGGACCAGCCAGTATGATTGTAACCGGAATGCTTTTTGCCGGAATGAACATGAAAGATATTTTTGCAAACAAACGCGTATATTTCATATCTGCACTTCGTATGATCGTCATTCCATTGATCGCGCTGTTGCTTATTAAAATAAGCCATCTTACCACACTCTCTTCCGATGCTCCGAAAATTATGCTCATCGTCTTTCTTGCGGTAATCACGCCATCTGCGTCCACCGTTACACAAATGTGCCAGGTATATGGGAACGATGCGCATTATGCCAGCGCGATCAATGTTGTAACCACTCTATGTGCTATCGTGACAATGCCTCTTATGGTGTTATTGTTTTCCTTCATTTAGCATCTGTCGGCTTCACATGGAGATCTCGTCGATTAAGGCTAATTCTTCCTGTGTAAAATCGGCAGCCTGCATCACTTTCAGATTCTCGATGATCTGCTGCGGCTTCGATGCCCCGATCAGCACACTCGTCACGTCATCATCTTTTACCA
>URQG01000348.1 GCA_900549895.1 uncultured Lachnobacterium sp. | reverse complement strand
GCTCTTTATCACCAGATAAATTCCTTTATAGACAAAGAATGCAGTAACACCCATGATCGCCGACGCGATTGCCGGAATAATGAATGTCTTTACAATCTCCTGTTTATAACCGCTGTATTTGCGGATCGCACGTGAATTTAAAATACACATCACAAACGCAAAGAACATGTTCGCGATCACGACAGCATAGATGTTAAGCCGGAAGAACAGCATCAGCAGAATCAGCACGATCACATGTGCCACCAAAGCAATCGCTGCATTCACAACCGGAATCTTCAATCGGTTGATTCCCTGCAACAGTCCGTTCGAAAGCGTCGACATCGCATAGAATACGACTGCCATTGCTCCGACCCACATCATCATTGCCGCCATATCGGCTGTCGAAACGGTTCCCGGGAATAAAAGCGTGAAGATAGGTTTTCCAAGTGCAGCCAGTCCGATCGCACAAGGAAATGCAATCACCATAACAAAACGGCTCGCCGCATTGATCTGGCTTCGTACGCTCTCCATGTCATTCGCTGCGAAAGAAGCTGTCAATGTCGGAACGGATGATGCCGCCATTGCTGACGCAATAGAAATCGGCACGTTGATCAGCAGCTTATATTTGCCGGAAAATACCCCCCACCAGAGATCAATCTGATGATCCGTGTATCCTTGTAATAATGCTACATTCTTAAAGATACCCTGATCGATGATTCCGCTGATGTTGTATACGGTCGTACTTAAAAGCACCGGAATGATTGTTATGATCAATACCTTGAGTGTATATGAGAACGGATCAACCTTGACATTACGCTCTCTTCGCATCTGTCGCTTAAACACATGCATATACGCAAAGAAAATAAACAGAACAAAAAGCAATGCAGCTACCGAACCAAGATTCGTTCCAAGTGTTCCTCCGGCAGCGCCGTACGCTGCCCCATAATGATCCGGATCGCCCAGTACCGCTCCGATTTTCTTGCCGTAACCGGTCAGAACATAAGCAGCCCACACACTGATGATAGCATTCACGATCTGCTCAATGATCTGAGAGATTGCAGAAGGCATCATCGTGCCAAGCCCCTGGAAAAAACCTCTTAAGACACCAAGTACTGCAACCACGATCAGTGCCGGTCCCAATATTTTAAGTGCAAACACACTATATGGAGTTTTAAGAAGCGTTCCTGTAAAGAACTCTGCACCAAAATATACGACAAGAGATGCAATTGTGCCCACAACCAAAGCAAAGATAAGTGCCCCTTTTAACACTTGATAAGATGCTTTATATTGTCCTTTTGCGACCTTTGCAGAAACAGTCTTTGATACCGCAAGCGGCAGACTGTACGATGAAATGATCAATATAACATTGTAGACATCAAATGCACAACTGTAATATCCATTGCCGACATCTCCGAGTATTGCATTCATCGGAATACGATATACCAGTCCGATAATTCTGCTGATAATGGAAGCTACGGCAAGAATCGAACCCTGAACCAGGAAATTCGTTCCGCCTCTTTTTGATTTACCCATAAACTAACCTCAACACCCGCAGAGCGGGTGCCTTACTATTTTTGAAATTCTTCTTTTGTACTGTAAATGACATTATTTCCGGAACGGCTGTTCTCAGAAATTTCAACCCATGTCTTGCCGGGATTAAGTACGATTTCTTTACCGTCTGGATCAAAATACCGGGTCTTATCTGTAGAAGAAGCACGTTTCCATGTGATATCGATTGCTTTTCCGTTTGTAATGTATTTACCGGTTCCACCCGATTGATAATCAATATCAAGTGTTCCGTTATTGGCATTCTTTAATGAGCTGTAACAGTTTTGTATAATAATATTTTTGACTGCAAGCTGCTCATTATTCTCTCCATCTACCTGTTTTTCACCAAATTCATAACGGTAGTACAGACCATCCTCTTCATTGTATAAAAACCACGGCTTCGCGTCAACATAATACAACTTTACAACCGCCGCGTCTACTCCTTTTTCCAGAAGATTCGGTGCATCCTCTGTTGTAAACTGATAATGTGGTTC
>URQG01000347.1 GCA_900549895.1 uncultured Lachnobacterium sp. | reverse complement strand
TACGCGTCTCGTGGGCTCGGAGATGTGTATAAGAGACAGATTTTGACACAGGCATGCAGCGATCCGTTGTATCGTCGTGCAATCCGGGTCAGTATGGGGACCGTATTCCAGATACCGTGGACTTATGTGGATAAGTTTGTCGAGTGGCCGGATGAAGGTATGAAATTCCTTCATGATATGGGATTTAAGACCGCGGCATTTGCACTAAAGGACGATTCGGTTGGCATCGATGATCCACAGCTTATGAGCGAAGAAAAACTTGCAGTATTGCTTGGAACCGAAGGAGACGGTCTTGCAACAGAGACAATCGCTGACTGTGATTACACGGTCAAAATTCCGATGTCCCACGGAGTCGATTCCCTAAATGTAGCAGCCGCCAGCGCTGTTGCCTTCTGGCAGCTTGGAAACCATAACTAAAATACCGGAGCCGTACTTATTGACAGAACATCTTTCCAATAAGTATGACTCCGGTATTTTGTGTTGTGCGCCTGGCGGCGCACGTTTCTAACGGGTTAAAGTCCCGAATCCGCCCGGTAGTGTGAGAGGACGGCGGTTAGTCACCGCCTCCTACTCGATTCGAAAAAATGATGTGGTAAGAATCAGACTTTGATCAATCCGAGTGCTTCAGACACTGCAAAAAGCAGAATAAGAAGCAGACAGACCGGTGCCACATATTTGAGCATCACAACATAGAATTTCTTCTCTTTAAATGTTTTGCCACCCAATTCCACTTCATCAATGATCGTCTTCGGTTTTGCGATATATCCGATAAAGATACATGTCAGCATGGCAACGATCGGCATCAGGACGCTGTTGCTGATGAAATCAAAGAAATCAAGCAAGTTCATACCAATGATCTTAATAAAACTTAACGGTCCGTATCCGAGAGAAATCAATCCGCCGACAATCAGACAGTAGAGCGTAGCAACTACGGTTGATTTCTTGCGGAACCAATGCAGCTTATCGCAGATGATCGACACATTCGTCTCAAGAAGCGAGATTGCAGAGGTTAGTGCCGCAAAAAGAACCAGGATAAAGAAACCGGCTCCGATAAGGCTGCCAATCTTCATACTGTTAAATACCTTAGGCATAGTGACAAACATCAGGGAAGGTCCCTTGCTGAGTGCTTCCTTGCTTCCGCCGGAGAATGCGAATACGGATGGAACGATCATCAGTCCGGCAAGGAGTGCCACAACGGTATCAAAGATTTCAATCTTACGAACGGAATCACGCAGATCATCCTCTTTTTTCATATAGGAACCGTATGTGATCATAATACCCATTGCGAGTGACATGGAGTAGAATAACTGTCCCATCGCAGCGAGTACTGTAGTCGCGGAAAAATGCTTGATATCCGGTAACAGATAATATTTGACTCCGGCCAAGGCACCGGGTCTTGTTGCACAGAAAATACTGATACAAACAATCAGAATGATCAGTATCGGCATCAGAATGGTACTTGCTTTCTCAATACCTTTTTGTACGCCGATGAATACAACTGCAGCAGTCAGAAGTAAAAAGACTGCAAACCATACAATCGGTTCAACCGATTCGGTAATAAATCCGGTAAAGTAATTGTCCCCGGCAGCTTGTGAAACCTGTCCTGTGACAAAGGAGATCAGATATTTGATTACCCATCCACCGATGACACAGTAGTAAGGTGTGATAATGAACGGAACGATACTTCCGAGGATACCGATGAAATCAAAACGCTTGTCAAGTTTGCCGAAAGCACTGCCGGCACTCAGTCTTGTCTTACGTCCCAAGGCAATCTCAGTGATCATTAATGCAAAACCAAAAGTTGTAGCCAGTATCAGGTAGATCAAAATAAAGATTCCGCCACCATATTTTGCTGCAAGATACGGAAAACGCCACAGGTTTCCCAGACCTACTGCACTGCCGGCTGCCGCCAGCACAAAGCCGATCTTTCCACTAAAATTTGCTCTTGATTTTTCCATAATTCCTTCTCACATCTTCAATAAATTTGAAGCTTTATGTCTGTCTCTTATACACATCTCCGAGCCCACGAG
>URQG01000346.1 GCA_900549895.1 uncultured Lachnobacterium sp. | reverse complement strand
GCAGCGTCAGATGTGTATAAGAGACAGCACCGAGACAGGATGAGACCTATGATCTGGCGGTCGCTTTCCTGGAAGGCGGATCGGCGTACTATGTTGCGGATCATGTGAAAGCGAAGAAAAAGGCGGCGTTTATTCACATTGATTATGAGAAGGCAGGCTATACGAGAGAACTTGATCGTGACTGTTATTTGAAATATGATGCCTTGTTTCCGATCGGTGAGCAGGTGCGCAATCAGTTTGTAAAGGTTTATCCGGAGTGTGCAAAGCGAACGCGCATTTTTCACAATGTGATCAATGTGGATAAGATCCGTGAACGGGCAAAAGAGAGCGGAGGATTTTCCGATTCTTATGCCGGAATCCGAATCCTGACCGTTGGACGTCTGACGGAGCAGAAAGCGTATCCGGTGGCGATCGAAGCGATGCATCTCCTGAAGCAGCGCGGTGTCGATGCGCGGTGGTATGTTCTGGGGGACGGACCGGAACGTAAAAAACTGGAAAAGCAGATCGCAGAGGATGGGTTGCAGGAAGATTTTCTTTTGCTTGGAGCATCCGAAAATCCGTATCCGTATTTTGCACAGACGGATATTTATGTACATGCGACCGGATTTGAAGGCAAGAGTATTGCCATTCAGGAGGCACAGGTACTTGGCTGCGTAATTGTTGCTTCGGAAATCAACTGGGAGCAGATCAATCAGGATGTAGACGGTCTGTTATGTGTGTTGGATGCGAAGGCAATTATGGAAGCGGTGCTTGATCTGATCGAGAATCCGGACAAACGGAAACGATTGGGTGAGGCGGCATTACAAAAGACAGTTTCATTTACAGAAGATATTCAGTTACTCGATCAGTTACTGGACGGGGAACAATAGGAGAACCAATGGAAAGTAAAAAACAAAAAGATCTATTGATCATTATGCCGGCATATAATGAGGCAAAAAATATAGAACCGGTTCTGGAGAAGCTGGAACAGCCGGAGATCACAGAGGTAGCCGATGTCCTTGTTATGAATGACGCATCGTCGGATTCGACCAATTGGATCGTAAAGGCACACGGACATGAACTGGTTACGCATGTATTTAATCTGGGATATGGAAGTGCGCTTCAGCTTGGATACAAATATGCGATCCGAAGAGGCTATAAGTATGTGATCCAGATGGATGCGGACGGTCAGCATGATGTGTGCAATATTCCCAAGCTGTATGAGCGGCTGAAGACGGCGGATGCGGACGGCGGATATCCGGATATTGTGTTGGGCTCCCGGTTTATGAAAGAAAGCCCGGATTATCCGGTTTCCTTTGCGCGAAAGGTTGCCTATGCACTGTTTCGGATGCTGATCCGGCTTTTTACGGGACGAAAGATTGCGGATCCGACGACCGGATTACAGGGACTCAGCCGTAAGGCGGTACTGTATTATTCGAAATACAAGCATTTCGATGACCGGTATCCGGATGCAAATATGATCATACAGATGTTGCTTTTGGGCTTTCGGGTTGAGGAGATTCCGGCAGTTATGCATACACGGACGGTCGGAAAAAGCATGCATGCCGGACTCAAACCGATTCTGTATATGTTTCGTATGACATTTTCAATTTTAGCGGTCGTGTTCCGCATCAAAGTGTTGAAGATCGATGTAGGTGCAGGAGATATGGATGATACGACGGACACAGGATACTAAGCTAGCGTTTCATAAAGAACCGATGATCGAATTGCGGGAAGATTATATAAGTCCGGGCAGAGGCTGGTATCATATCTATACATTTCGGCCGGAGCAAAGAGATGAGGATCAGTTACAGTGGCTTCCGTTTGAGGAGAAGGAGTCACTCATACTTCTTCGACTGGACATTGGCGCATTTCGTGACCGGGAGATCGATGAAGCAACATTGGATTTTATCGGACGGATTCTGACAAGGTTTGCAGAGGCGGGAAAAGATATCATATTGCGGATTCTCTATGACGTTGACGGAAAAGGCCTGGCGCATGAACCGGCGGATTTCTTGCGGGTATGTGATCATATGCAAAGCCTCGGAAGCGTTGT
>URQG01000345.1 GCA_900549895.1 uncultured Lachnobacterium sp. | reverse complement strand
CGTCGGCAGCGTCAGATGTGTATAAGAGACAGCCGTACGATGGATGGATACACCTCGACCTCTTGTAACAAAACCGACGATCTCATCTCCCGGCACAGGGGAACAGCATTTGCTGAAATGCACGGCAACATCGTAAAGACCTTTGACCACAATGCCGCTTTTGGAATGTTGCGGAGCCTCTGCCGGCTTATTCCCAGCAACGCTGTCAAGCACATCCTGATCCGTCACAAGAACCGGATGATCCTTTTGATATTCGTCATACATACGGTTGACAATCTGGCTTTCCTTTAAGCCGCCATGTCCAACCGTGGCCAGACAGGAATTCCAATCATGGAAACCATATTTGCGGATAATCTTTTCCTGATATTCCGGCTTGTTGATATCTGCGAAATTGATTCCCTTAGACTTGGCATAGGCATTGATCATATCTTTGCCATGCAAAATATTCTCTTCTTTTAATTCGCTTCTGAACCACTGATTGATCTTGTTCTTCGCCTGTGTACTCTTGACAATATTCAGCCAGTCACGACTTGGGCCTCTGGAATTCTGCGAGGTAATGACCTCGATACGGTCTCCATTCTGAATTACATAATCAATCGGCACAAGTTTACCGTTGACCTTGGCACCGACCATCTTATTGCCGACCGCCGAGTGAACGCTGTACGCAAAATCAATCGGTGTCGATCCGTTCGGAAGATTCTTAACATCTCCGGACGGAGTAAAACAGAATACCGTATCGGAAAAGAGATCTAAGTCGCTTTTCAGCAGCGTCATGAACTCTTTGTTATCCGACATATCCTGCTGCCACTCAAGAATCTGCTTGAGCCAGCTTAATTTTTCTTCCTCTGTAACCGTCGTTGAGGTTGCGCATCCATTGTTTGCTTCCTTGTATTTCCAGTGGGCAGCGATACCATACTCCGCAGTACGATGCATCTCAAAAGTCCTGATCTGGATCTCAAACGGCTGTCCGCTCGGTCCGATCAGCGTCGTATGCAGCGACTGGTACATGTTCGGCTTCGGCATCGCGATATAATCCTTGAACCGCCCCGGAATCGGTTTATACTTTTCATGCATGATTCCAAGTGCCGCATAACAATCCTTGATGGAGTCCACAATAATCCGGATAGCGAACAAATCATAGATCTGATCGATCGTCTTGTCCTGATTCTTCATCTTCTTATAAATCGAGAAGAAATGTTTTGCACGTCCCGAAATCTCTGCCTTGATACCGGCCTTCTCAATCTCCGCACGTACTTCTTCCACAAGACTTTGCACATATTCATCCCGCACATTCTTGCGCAAAGCGACTTTCTCCACCAGATCATAGTAAGCCTCCGGCTCCAGATACTTCAGCGACAGATCATCCAACTCAATCTTAATCTTGCTGATACCAAGACGTTGTGCGATCGGACAATAAATCTCCTGCGTCTCACGCGCGATACGGATCTGCGCCTCGCGCGACTGATACTTAAGTGTCCGCATATTGTGCAGACGATCCGCAAGCTTGATCATGATAACACGGATATCCTTTGCCATCGCGAGAAACATCTTTCGAAGATTCTCGGCCTGCATCTCAAGGCGGTCCGCATTCTTATCTTTCGGATTCTTGATATTGTCCGTCAGATGCAGATGCTGCAGCTTGGTCACACCATCAACAAGTAAAAGAACTTCCTCGCCGAACTCCTCTTTCATCTGCTCATTCGTCATCACGGTATCTTCCAATACATCGTGAAGAAGTCCGGCAGCGATCGTCTCTTTATCCAGCTCAAGTTCCGCCAGAATGATTGCAACGCAAAGCGGATGAATGATATAAGCCTCGCCGGATTTACGCACCTGCCCCTCATGTGCCTTATACGCAACCTTATACGCCTTCTCAATCAGAGAGATATCGGTCGAAGGATGGTACTTCCTGATACTCGCGATCAGATCTTTGTACAGATCCTCCGGTTTTGCAAATTCTTTTGTTGTCTTAATCGTTCCGGGACCCGAATGAAATTCCTGTTCGATTCGTTCCAGTTCTTCTGTAGAAATGTCTGCCATCTGCTCACCCGCTTACTATGAATGCT
>URQG01000344.1 GCA_900549895.1 uncultured Lachnobacterium sp. | reverse complement strand
GATTTGGGATAACTAGTGTCAGCGTAGAAGCCCGCCACCGGGTCAGCCCAGCCGGGACACGCCGCCATAGGAGTTTCGCAATCGCCTAATACCGTAGTTTCCATAATAAGGAGATATCTCTTATGGCAAAATTAAATTACGAGTGGATTTCAGGATCCATTCCCCGCAATATTCTTCAACAGAATAAGGATGCTTTCGATTCTTTTCCCAATCATTTTGATCAAGAAGATGGATTCATCCATCTTCTCGGCAAAACGACCGCAGCGTATCCAGTGTCCGGAGAATTGACTTATTCCGTTAACGCCCCATACCAGTTCTTCTATATCTATGAAGGATCCCTCTGCATTTCGCTAAACCAAAAAGAATATACCCTTCAGGCAGGAAACGCTGCATTATTGCCGGCAGATGGTATTACAACGCTCAAAATCACCAAGGCCCGCTGCCAGTACTTTCATATGTATCTCTGCGGTATGGCATTGGTAAAATATGAAAGTATTCTTTCCGATCCCTTTCATTATCCGGTCAAAAGCAGCTCCGGTCTGTTCCTAAGCCGCTTTCTGGATCACATGAACGCGCTCTCTGCTGCGGAAGCGGATTTTCTGTTTGTCGCCAAGACATCTATGTGGATAAGCGATCTATTGACAGAGATGGTCGTTTACAAGAACCGACCGGCAACAAAAAAAGAAGCTCCGCCAAAGTATCTCATCGAAATCCGCAACATGTTAGAAACACACTATGTTGAAAACTATACCCTGGAATATTTAGAAGATACCTATTCCGTCAGCAAATACCGCATCTGCCGGGAGTTCACAAAGTACTATAAGAAGTCTCCGATCCAGTTTTTGAACCATATACGCATCGAGAATGCGAAAAAGCTGCTTCTTACGACCGATACAAGCATTCACGAAGTTGGAAATCTGGTCGGAATCCCCAATACCAACCATTTTATCAATCTTTTCAAACGCGAAACCGGGGCAACCCCGCTTGCGTTTAAGCAGGATGCCCCGGTCTCTATCTCTGAGCTACACTATCTTTAACAACAATATGACCATCGACGATAAACACCCCCGCCGTATAGTTCTCATTTGCGATCTTACGCACAATCTTGTGAACGACGCGGCGGGCCATCTCGCTGATGTCCACCTCATACGTTGTAATCCCGATATCACACAATCCCGGAAATAAATAATTGTCAAAACCGACAACTGATATATCCTCCGGAACCCTGTATCCATTCGTTCTAAGCTTTTTCACCAGATAGGAGGCGGCCAGATCACAGTTGCACACAAAGGCCGTCGGCATATCCTCCGGAAGCTGAAAGAATTTATCCAGATCCATCCGTCCTGTCTGTGTATCTCTGTCATCGATCACATAATCCTCGCGGATCGGCATGTGATGCTCCAGCATCGACTTGGTATATCCAAGATAGCGATCCGTAATGCTATTTGTCATCCCAATCGTGCCGATATAGGCGATCTTCTCATGTCCCATCCTGAACAAATAATTTGTCAGTGCATAGGTACCATAATAACTGTTAGAAATCACTGTATCCAGATCAATCGTGTCATTATAGAAATCCATGCACACAACCGGAATACCGGCTTCCGCCTCAAGATGTTCCATATAGACTTTGGTCATATCACCGATCACAACCAATCCGTCCACTTTCTTCTCCTGTACCAGAATCGGCAGTTCATTCTTCAGAACATTCTCTCGCGATATACTCTCCAATAAGGTAAAGCAGCCTCTCGCAACTGCCCTCTTATTTACTTCCTGATACGTTCTGAAATAAAAGGAATCATACTTGTCAAGATAGACCTCCTGTATCAGAACACCAATGTTATAATGTTTTTCCACGATCTGTTTCTTGCTTTCGGAAGGGCTGCGGTAGCCAAGTTCATCTGCGAGCCGCCTGATTTTCTCTCTCATCTCTTCGCTTACGCCCTTTTGTCCGGACAAAGCCTTAGAGACGGTAACAGTACTTACCCCTACCTGAGCGGCAATATCTGCCAATTTTACTGTCTTTGCCATAATTCCTCTCTACACTATCGTTTAAACGATTTTATTTTTTAAG
>URQG01000343.1 GCA_900549895.1 uncultured Lachnobacterium sp. | reverse complement strand
ACGAGATTACTACGCGTCTCGTGGGCTCGGAGATGTGTATAAGAGACAGGTATTGTACAGACAGGACGAATGCGAATCTTGCATACAGTCGAAACCGTATCCGGCATATCGTTCTGCCTGCGTTGAAAGAAATCAATACCCAGGCCGTGTCGCATTTGAATCAGACCGCGGAGCGAATGGGCGAACTCCGCGATTATATAGATGCGCAGCTTGCAGAGACCTGGCCGCGTGTAGCATTGGAAGAGAGACAGTCGATGGTGTTGTCCGTGACGGAATTAAAGGTGCTTCCGCATATCCTTCAGATCAGGATTGTGCATCGTGCATTGGCACTGGTGGCAGGTGCAAAGCGTGATATAGAAGCCGGCCATCTGGAATCCGTACTGGAACTGATGGGCAGGCAGACGGGGCGATGTGTGGATCTGCCTTATGAGATGAAGGCACAGCGGAGTTATGATACGATCCGGATTGTGCGGAATATGAATCCTGAGGAGGATGCCGGCATTGAGGTCCGGATATCGGAGGCGATGCTTTCGGAGATGGTTACAACGGGGCTGCCCCAGTGCGTGACAATTGAAGATACAGATATGCGTTTTCTCATGCGCATTTTTCCGTTTGAAGGGAACCTGTCGGAAATTCCGCGAAAAATATATACGAAATGGTTTGATTATGATAAAATAAAGTTTGGTTTTTCTATCAGAACCAGAAGAAATCAGGACTATTTTGTGATGGATGCCGAGGGGCATCGTCAAAAGCTTGCCGATTATTTTATCAATCAAAAGATTCCGGCGGAGGAGCGTAAACATACTTTGCTGGTCGCAAACGGGGCAGAAATCCTTTGGATCGTCGGAGGACGTATGGGCCGCGGAGCACAGCTGGGGAACACAAGCCGGATGATTCTGGAACTTACATACGAAGGAGGAACAAATGATGGATTACAGTAAGAAGCATGACATATCCGTTTATCTGACGGAGGAGCAGCTTAACGAACGAATTGCACAGATAGGTGCGGAGATTACAAAAAAATTTGCAGGAGAGTCTGTATATCTTGTCTGTATTCTGAAGGGATCAATCTTTTTTACTACAGAACTTGCCAAGAGGATCGAGCTTCCGATGACGATCGATTTTATGTCGGTATCAAGTTACGGGGCAGAAACACGCTCATCCGGAGTGGTCAATATCAAGAAGGATCTGGAGCATTCCATTGAGGGAGAAAATGTTATTATTGTAGAGGATATCGTAGACTCAGGCAATACATTGAGCCGTCTGTATTCTCTGTTCGAAAGCCGTAACCCGAAGACTTTGACAATCTGTACCCTTCTTGACAAACCGGATCGTCGTGTTGTTGAGAATTTGAAGGTTGATTATACCGGATTTGTGATTCCGGATAAATTTGTTGTCGGATTCGGACTGGATTATGATCAGAGATATCGCAATCTTCCGTATATCGGATTTGTGGAAGATGCAGATTAGAAAAGGAGAGAAGAGTGAATACAAGAAATAGAAGCGGATTTCGCGGTTTCGGATTTTATGCCGTGCTGATCCTGATTGTTGTGCTGATCTGGTATGGATTAAGCGGCAACACAACAACAAGTTCCTATACAAAGTCGGATTTTCAGAAAGCGTTACAAAAGAACGATGTGACATATGTCAAGGTTGTTCAGAATCGTGAGATCCCGACCGGAAGTCTGCGGATCAAGTTAAAAGACGGTACGCAGCAGTATTTGTATGCATCGGATGTCAATGAGATGCAAAATCTGATGGATGATGAAAAGTTTGACAATTATACGCTCGAGGACGTGCCGGCAGAGAGCTGGATCATGACGCTGTTGCCATATCTTCTTATTTTTGGAGCGTTTTTCATTCTTTTTGTAATTATGAATAACAATGCCGCAGCCAACAGTGGAGGCGGCAAGATGATGAATTTTGGCAAGAGCCGTGCGAAGCTTTCAACAGAGGAAGACAACAAAACCTCCTTTGCCAATGTCGCGGGACTTCGCGAGGAGAAGGAAGAACTTGAGGAACTTGTTGATTTTCTGCGTGATCCGAAGAAATATACAAAGCTTGGTGCACGTATTC
>URQG01000342.1 GCA_900549895.1 uncultured Lachnobacterium sp. | reverse complement strand
CGTGGGCTCGGAGATGTGTATAAGAGACAGCACTCAGATCGGAGCTTAACACCATCCGTATAAACTCGCCTTTGAGTGAAGCGTCCTTCTCATAATCACTGTAGTCCACACGAAGATGCGTGTGATCATACACCTTCTCAAAATAGAAATAATCGGAAAAAAGATCCTGCAGATATTCACAGTTAAATTCGCTGTCCACTTCCACATCCCCCGTCAGCACAAATTTGACCATGCTTCCGGACGGATAAGAGGTCTCTGTAATCGCCTGCTCCATGCGTCCTGCAACTTCCTGCGTTGTCATTGCGCCGGTGACATCCACCTCCAGGGTATATAAGGTTCTTGCCGCGATTGGCACAAAGGTTGTGGTCGCACGATGCTGCTGCTCATCGATATCCAGAAGGACAAAGCCTTTTTCTCCGCACTCGTCAAAACCTCTGCCTTCCAGGCAGCCCGGATAGCAGTAAACTCCACGGTTATCGAGTGCATCCTGTACAAACCCATGTACATGTCCTAATGCCAGATAATCAATGTTCTTATTCTTCAGTTCATTCAGGCTGATGCTTTCCGCCTGTTCCTTGCTTCTGTAATTGCCGATCTGACCGTGCAGTGTCACAATATTGAAATCATCATGGTTTAACACAAGCGAATTATATGCCGTCACCTGATTGCGCGCCCCTAGCTCCAATCCCGAGATCACAATATTACCATAACGATATGCGGTCCACTCCTCCCCGAAAAGCAGAAGATTTTCCGGGATTTCCTCCATCTTGGACAAAAAGTTGTCACTGTCATGGTTGCCTCTTACATACAGGAAATCGATTTCCGGATGCGTACAGATCATATCGCGCACGGTGTTGCGCGCCATGGCAGACACATTTCTCGTGTCAAAGAGATCGCCCGCGATCAGGATTGCGCGCACATCGTTCTTTGCGGCATACTCTACCATTCTCGTAAAGGTTCGTAAAATTTCCTTTTTGCGCTCCCTCGCCTGCTCCTTCGTCAGATTCGCCGTCATCTTCGAATCCAGATGCAGATCTGCGCAATGCACTATTTTCATAGTATCCTCCTCCGTGGTGCATCTCTGATGCATCGCCTATGCTATATATCTCTATGATAGGATTAACCTTCTGTCGTATGCTCCGGAATCCCAGCCAGTCCACGCATCTCAATGAGCGGCCCGCCCTTCTTCTCCACATAATCCTCCGTGATCGTCACACGCCCGATATTGTCATCCTTCGGGATCTCATACATGATATCCAGCATAAACTCCTCAATGATCGCACGAAGTGCACGCGCTCCGACTTTCTTCTCCTGCGCCTTCTTGGCGATTGCACGAAGCGCCCCCTCATCAAATACCAGATCCACCTCATCCATCGCGAGCAGCTTCTGATACTGCTTGATGATCGCATTCTTCGGTTCCTGCAGAATCTTGACCAGCATATCCTCGGTCAAAGCCTCAAGCGAGAACAGCACCGGAAGTCGTCCCAGAAACTCCGGAATCATACCGAATTTTCTCACATCCTCAACGGTTACTTTCATAAGAAGGTTCTCGTCATCGTCATACTTGTCCTTTAAATCCGCGCGGAATCCAATGGAAGCTTCTTTATTTAAACGCTCCTTTATAATCTCCTCAAGTTCCGGGAACGCTCCTCCACAGATAAAGAGAATATTCTTTGTATCCACCGTTGTCATCGGAACCATCGCATTCTTGCTGCTTGCTCCGACCGGCACCTCGATCTCTGCGCCTTCCAGAAGCTTTAACATTCCCTGCTGCACCGACTCGCCGCTGACATCACGCTGATTCGTGTTGCGCTTCTTGGCAATCTTATCAATCTCGTCGATAAAGATGATACCGTGTTCCGCGCGTTCCACATCATTGTCTGCCGCTGCCAGAAGTTTACTGACAACGCTCTCGATATCGTCACCGATATAACCGGCCTCCGTCAGCGAAGTCGCATCGGTGATCGCAAGCGGCACATCGAGAAGACGCGCCAGAGTCTTTACCAGATAGGTCTTACCGGAACCGGTCGGTCCGATCATAAGCATATTGGACTTCTCGATTTCCACGCCGTCCTGATCATCAGACATCACGCGCTTATAATGGTTGTATACGGCAACCGAAAGCAC
>URQG01000341.1 GCA_900549895.1 uncultured Lachnobacterium sp. | reverse complement strand
CGCGTAAGATCGTCGGCAGCGTCAGATGTGTATAAGAGACAGCTGCTGGCAGGGGCAATCGAACGTGCGGATACCAAACGTGCGGAATGTCGGAATGCAACGGATCGCAGAAGCCGAAAGTTCTTAGAGGCAACAGAAATATTGGATAACGCGGGTGGAGCGGACGATTCGATACAGGAACGGGTCAAACGCGTTGCGGCACAGATTGTGGAAATCAGATAGGAGAAGAGAATGGGTGGATTAATCAGTACGATCATATGGTTTGCTGTCATCTGGTTTGTGATCAGTAAAGTCAAGGGAAAAGATGATAAGAAAAAACAAAATCAGACGAAAAGTTATGCCAATATGGGAACCGCAGGACAGCAGACACCGAACAGTTACTCGAATCAGGTGCGGGGACAGCAGACAATGAACCGGAATGCTTCTGCGAACAGTAATCGTGTGCAGAACACAGCAGCGAGTCGCGCGAGACAGGCGTATACCGCAACACCGAGTCCGAAGGGGCAGGCGTATCAGGCTCCGAAGGCTGCGACCCCAAGTATCGTGCAGCGCGCAAAGGCAAACACAAAGAAATATGAGGCGGATGAGACTCTCCGCGAATTAGAGAGTGAACATAAGCATTCGGAGAAGGTGTCTTCGGCAGAAGCAGCTTATGTCGTAAAGGACCGTGAGGAACATATGAAGATGCATATGGAACCGGCAGCTTATGCGGAAGATGAGAATCTTCTCGGCAGTGTGGAAGACCTGATGGTCAAAGGATATGACGGGAATTTAAGCTTTGAAAGAGATTTCGTCGGAGAGGCGATGGATATGATCAACCGGTTTACATTGGCCGGTTGATGGATAAGTGACAGCAGAGGGATGACAGGAGGAATTGAAATTGGAACGTAGACCAAAGCCGGGAGAAATATACCGGCATTTTAAAAACAGATTGTATCAGATTGTGACGATCGCAACACATTCGGAGACAGGAGAAGAACTGGTTATCTATCAGGCATTGTATGGAGATTTCGGCGTGTATGCAAGACCGCTTTCTATGTTTGTCAGTGAAGTGGATCATGTAAAGTATCCGGATGTGCAGCAGAGATATCGATTTGAGCTGGCAGAAAGACAAACGAATCCGGTTGAAGAAGGGGAAGTGCTGCGTGTTGCAGAGAACGCAGAAAGCAAGATGGAAGAAGTAAGAAGGGTAAATACGCCGAAAGCGAAGACGTCCCTGAATCATACAGAATCGGAAACTGCACCGAAAACCGTTGCGGCGAACCAGGATCGTAGAAGCCAGTTTGCGAGAAATCCGATGGAAGTCGCGAAGAGAGCGGAGGAATCGTTGATCAATCCGAAGATTATGGAGTTCCTCGAAACAGAGAATTTCGAGGAAAAATATAATATTCTGACATCTATGCGGGATGAGATCACAGATGGTATGATTGACACGATGGCGGTTGCTATGGATGTTGTGATTCCGGAAGGCCCGATCGAGAAGCGATACGAAGACCTCAAATATACCATTCGTACAAGACAACAATATGAGTTCGCGAATCGCCTGAGATAAGACAGGGACGCGGAAGGAAATATGTAATAAAACGGAGATAGCGGCTGCAAAAGTCTGTTAGTAACAGGTTTTGCAGCCACTATCTCCTTTGGGGCTTAGTTAAGACCGTGTTGGCTGAGATAACTGTTGTGATATTTGCCGGAGT
This sequence comes from uncultured Lachnobacterium sp., assembly GCA_900549895.1. GTDB lineage: Bacteria > Bacillota > Clostridia > Lachnospirales > Lachnospiraceae > Roseburia. The sequence continues at coordinate 444 of URQG01000341.1, read as the reverse complement.
TGGTAACATCTTCGCCGAACCAGTCCGGTGCGTGAAATGCGTTGGCTTCCTCAACGGTATTGAATTCAACTTCAACGATTACCAGACCGTTTAAATCTTCTTCAAAGACATCCAGTTCTGCGGTCAATTTGTTGTCAAGCGGAATCAGGTAGCGCGTTTTGGCGATGAGTAGACCGTCGATCTTTGGGCGGAGATGTTCGTATGCTTCTTTTGTGAGCGGAAGATTGTATTCTTCGCGAACCATAAGTCCGTCACCCTTATAAGTCATATAGTAATCATCGTTTGAGCGGCGGATCCGCACAACCGGTTCTGTGCACAGGTAACCCTGTGCAATTTTTTTGCTTTCATATTGGTCGAGATTTGTGGGTGTCGTTTTCACTAAATATTTGCGTTCGATTTCCATGTGAAGTTCCTTTCCTGTTGATTTTGCGATACGAAGGATTT
>URQG01000340.1 GCA_900549895.1 uncultured Lachnobacterium sp. | reverse complement strand
AAGAAAGAGATTATTTTTTTGATAATATTAAATCTGTATTAATTTTTTTGGTCGTACTGGGACATTTCCTCCTTCCGATTCATGAAGGGGGAAATGTTCTTGTTCTGATTAAGCGACTGATCTATGTATTTCACATGCCGCTTTTTGTTTTTGTATCCGGATATTTTTCCAAGAGAATCTATAAGGCCGGTAAATACAATTTCAAGAAGATTCTGTATCTGATCAAGGCGTACATTCTGTTTGTTGTAGCAATACAGGCCGTCTATGCAATCAGCGGATTTCGAAGCTTCCGTAAGATTGATTTCTTTTCACAGAGCGGAGCGCCGTGGTATCTGTTTGCAATGATCGCGTGGTATCTTATGATCCCTCTGATACGAAAATTTAAGCCGCTGCCGGTAATCATTGTTAATATTGTATTGGCACTTGCTGCCGGATTCTTTAAGAATGTGGGAGACTTTCTGTGTCTTTCAAGGATCCTTGTGTTCGGACCGTTCTTCTTCCTCGGCTACTATATGGAGCAGCAGATGCTGGAAAAGGCGTTACGTCCGGCATACAAGAAAATTGTGACGGTGGCAGCCTTAACCATCTGTGCGGGAATTCTTCTGACCGGTTCAAAGATGAAAGATGAACTGGGAATGGTGTATGAGAATATTTCCTACTATGAACTTGACCGTCTGTGGGAAGGCCCGTTCGTAAGACTGGCGCTCATGATCGCAGCATTTGTAATTTCATGGGCCATCCTGTTTTACATTCCGAGAGAAAAGACGGCGGTATCCTTTATCGGGCAGCGGACGATGCCGATCTATATGTTGCACCGTATATTAAGGGATGTTTTAATGTTTGCGGGAATCTATGATTATCTGGGAGATTGGGGATGGTTTGCACTGTTTGTGCTCATCTGCCTGAGTATCAGTGTCATTTATCTGCTTGCGAACCGGCACGTGGTCGATTCCGTGAACCAGGTGCTGAAGTTGCATATGAGAGAGTATAAAGTGTGAAAAAACAAGGGGCTGCAATTTGCAGCCCCTTATCTTAACTATGTAAGAAATTACTTTGTGTTCTTCTCGATATTCTGTTTCATCAGAGCACGAACTTTCAGTGGAAGACCGAAGAGTGTGATGAATCCGTCAGCATCGTGGTGGTCATACTGATCACCGGTTGTAAAGCTTGCGAGTGACTCGCTGTACAGTGAGTATGGAGAAGTTGTTCCGGCTTTGATGATGTTACCTTTGTATAATTTGAATTTTACTTCACCGGTAACAACGTCCTGTGTGGACTCTACGAATGCCTGAATGGCTTCACGAAGAGGAGTGAACCATTTACCTTCGTATACAACCTGTGCAAGCTTGTTGCCCATATCCTTTTTTGTGGCGAGTGTCTCACGATCAAGAACCAGTTCCTCCAGCTGATCATGTGCCTCCATAAGGATGGTTCCGCCAGGAGTCTCATATACACCACGGGACTTCATGCCAACGACACGGTTCTCAACGATATCGATGATACCGATTCCGTGCTTGCCGCCGAGACGGTTGAGCTCACGGATGATGTCGGAAACTTTCATTTCTTTACCGTTCACGCTTTTTGGAACACCCTTCTCAAATGTCATGGTTACATATTCCGGTTCATCCGGAGCCTTCTCCGGAGATACACCAAGAACAAGAAGGTGATCATAGTTTGGCTCACATGCAGGATCCTCGAGTTCGAGTCCCTCGTGGCTGATGTGCCATAAGTTACGGTCACGGCTGTAACTCTGGTCGGTAGAGAACGGAAGGTCGATTCCGTGTGCCTTACAGTACTCAATCTCAGATTCACGGGAATCCATTTTCCACTTGTCATCACGCCAAGGAGCGATGATCTTGATGTCAGGGGCCAATGCCTTAATACCAAGCTCGAAACGGATCTGATCGTTTCCTTTACCGGTAGCACCGTGGCAGATGGCTACAGCATTCTCTTTTCTTGCAATCTCAACGAGCTTCTTTGCGATGCCCGGACGAGCCATAGAAGTACCTAACAGATACTTGTGCTCATATACAGCACCTGCCTGTACGCATGGTACAATGTAATCATCACAGAATTCATCAACGATATCTTCAATATCTGTCTCTTATACACATCTCCGAGCCCACGAGACGCGTAGTAATC
>URQG01000339.1 GCA_900549895.1 uncultured Lachnobacterium sp. | reverse complement strand
ACAGTCGAAGCGTTGCTCGGACATAAAAATTGAGCCCAGCAGAGATTTTCGCAAACGCCTATACTATAATAAGGAAGAGAGGAAACGAAGATGGTTAAACATATGATATTATGGAAGTTGAAGGATGAATTTACCGAGGCACAGAAAGCAGATATCCGTGCAGGCATCAAAGAAGGCCTGGAGGGATTGGCAGGACAGATCCCGGGCATGATCGATATCTCGGTCCGCACCGAGTATCTTCCGACATCGACCGTTGATGTGATGCTCGATACCACATTTGAGAGTGTTGAGGCACTGAAAAACTACAGTACCCATCCGAAGCATGTGGCAGTGGCAGACTCTAAGGTTCGCCCGTATACCGCGGTTCGATCCTGTATCGATTACGAAATTTAAATATTTTATACCGCAGTTGTGTTTTAAGTTTATTTTAGGAATGAATCATCGAGAGTCATATATTTGTAGAGATGTTTCGATGGATTCCTGTGGATACAGGCACTGCAAAACAGTTTGCTAAGATTGCATAAATGTGTCAGGTGGTGAATTTCGTCTCAAAGTTTGTGTCCATTCGAAGACGAACATCTTCTGACGGAAGTACAGATGAGAAAAACACGCGATTTCGATTTATAGGAATCGCGTGTTTTTCTCAGATGAACGAACGGATAGAAGTGTCCGGCGTCGAATGAACATAAACAATCCAAAGAGACGAAAGAACCACCGACAAATTTGCAATCGAAAGCAAGTTTTGCAGTGCCTGTATCCGCAGAAATCCTCAAAAACAAGAATACAGATATGCGTGGAACGAAAAAACATTTATAAAATAAAAATAAAATAGCAGCAAGGTGTTGACAATGAAAACCCTTGGTGCTATTTTATTAACAGAAAAGATATTAGCACTCCAAACAAATGAGTGCTAACAACAAAAATCCCGGATGACAGGAGATGTGAAATGGGAATGGATAACGAAGAATTAGATGAGAGAAAAGTAAAGATACTCGATGCGATCATCCGCAATTATCTGGCAACCGGTGAGCCGGTTGGTTCCCGTACCATTTCAAAATATACGGATCTGAACTTAAGTTCCGCAACGATCCGTAATGAGATGTCAGATCTCGAGGAATTGGGATATATCGTTCAGCCGCATACTTCTGCGGGACGTATTCCTTCCGATAAGGGATACCGGTTCTATGTCGATCATCTGATGCAGGAGAAGGATCGGGAAGTCAAGGAGATGAAGGATTTCGTCATCGAGAAGACCGAGAAGATGGATCAGGTATTGAAGCAGGTCGCTAAGATGCTTGCCAACAATACCAATTATGCAACTCTTGTATCGGCACCGGCATACAATACGAATAAGATCAAGTTCATTCAGTTGTCGAATGTGGATGACACCCACATCCTGGCAGTTATCGTAATGAACAGTAACATGGTCAAGAACCAGATGATTCCGGTGGAGAAGCCTCTGGATAATGAGACGATCCTGAAACTGAACATCTTACTCAATACCGCACTCAACGGATTATCATTGCAGGAGATCAATCTCGGAACGATCACCAAGCTCAAGGAGCAGGCGGGAATCCATTCGACGATTGTAAGTGACGTGCTTGACACTTTGGCACAGACGCTAAGCGAAAATGAGGATCTCCAGATTTACACCAGCGGTGCAACGAACATCCTCAAGTATCCGGAATTATCCGATTCCGAGAGTGCGACAAACCTTCTTTCCACATTTGAGGAGAAGGACGAATTGTTAAACCTTGTAACTGAATCGCTTTCCGATGATGAAGAAAATAAAGGAAACGGAATTCAGGTTTATATAGGAAATGAGACCCCGATCCGTACCATGAAGGACTGCAGTGTTGTGACTGCAACGTATGATCTCGGGGAAGGCGTTAAGGGAACCATCGGAATCGTTGGACCGAAACGTATGGATTACGAAAATGTAGTGGATAACCTAAAAAATTTGAAGGCTCAGCTGGATGGAATCTTCGAAAAGAATAAGGGTGATTCTTAGAAAGGTGGTAAGCATGGCAGAGAATAAGAAAGACGTCATGGATGAAGAATTAAAAAAGGAAAACAAAGCGGCGGAAGCAGAAAGCAAAGCGGCTGAAAATACGCAGGAACAGGAAGCACAAAACGAGGAGGAAACCAGGGA
>URQG01000338.1 GCA_900549895.1 uncultured Lachnobacterium sp. | reverse complement strand
CAGCGTCAGATGTGTATAAGAGACAGATTTTGGTAATAGAATATTTTTGAGCAAAAGAACAAAGTTCCCTCTCGATTCGATCCGGCAAATGATATTTCATATTCAGTACTGCCTCCTTGTTTATAGAATAAGTACCAATATTTATTTTTTAGCATAGCATAGTTTTACTTGATTAACAACTCATTATCTTCTTCTCCATCACATAGTTTGTCAAGGCAATTCCACCTCGAAGGCCTTCTTGTTCCTTCATAACATGGTATCCTCGATGTAGAAAAAACGGTTTTGCCGTAATGTAATGGATACGTGCGTTGTAATTTTCTTTTTTTCTACCGATTAGGTGCATAATCCTTCATCTCCGGGATTGCACCACCGGATACTGCCCACAGATACAAACTTGCCACGCTGCAATACGGACTGAATCGCCTGCGGTATTTTTCAAATAGTTTTCGGTCAATTTTTCGATGATGATAGACCATACGCAGTCCTCTTTGGATTGCGAGATCATCAAAGCTGAATATATCCGGCCGCTGCAGGCAGAATAACAATATCATTTCCGCCGTCCACACCCCGATGCCTTTTAACGAAGACAATTCTTTGATTGCATCCTGATCATTCATTTCGGAGATTGCCTCCAGATCAAACGCCCCACTGTGTACCTTATCCGCGAAATCACGAATATACTCCACCTTGCGAAATGTCATTCCAAACGACTGTAATTGCGCCGGATCTGCCTCTAAGATGGTTTCTGCGTTCACGGTTCCGAGGCTGTCACTCAGTCTCTTCCAGATCGTCGCCTGCGCCTTGGTGGAAATCTGTTGACCGATGATGTGATGGATCATCGACGAAAACAGATCCGTGTCAACCTCTCGTTTTATGAAGCCGACCTGTTCGATGACTTCCGCCATCTTCTTATCTTTACTCTTGAGATACGCAATCTCTGTTTCACCATATTCGAAATACATCTTTCACCTTTCCGATCGGTCCATTGTTCCGTTATCGATTCTATGCTACGATTATAGCGCAATCAAAAGCGGATCGATATGATAATATAGTCAAATATTATCATAAAATCGTCAATCTAAATCAGAATACGAACTATCTCTCCTCCTTTATGATTCGTACAGCAGTTCCGTACGCGATAATCTCTGCCGCACCCTGCATTACCTGAGAAGAACCGTACTTTACATCAATGACTGCATCGGCTTCAAGCGCCTTCGCCTCATCCACCATACGTTTTACCGCAATCTGGCGCGCCTCATTCAACATCTCGGTGTATCCGACGATCTCGCCTCCGACCAAAGTCTTCATTCCCGCCATAAAATCACGGCCGATATTTTTGGTCTGTACAACCGTTCCCTTTACCATACCTAACGCTTCAATCTCGCACCCCGGTATATAACTAATACTTAGCAGCTTCATCTTCTTCTCCTCTTTCTATCTCTTTGATTCGTTTTACCACTACCACAAGGACTCCGCCGAGCACAATCATCGACAGAATCAGGACAAATAAGAATATGCCGATCGGATAAGTCGGATCATTTGCCAATATCCAGATATTACCCGCGATTGTTGCAAGCATAAATAAAATTGTCACACCCGCTCCCGCAATCGCGCCGAGCTTTTTCTTTCTGTGAATATCGATCTTATTCAAATCCACAAAATCAGTCCCTTCCTTTTCCAATTTTTCTATTTCATCCAGCCAGAAATCGGTGTCCATCCTGTCAACAGAATTGCACTCTGCAAGCATCCTTTGCGCCAGCAAGTGCATCTTCTCCACACTCCTTTGTTCCCTTTCCAAAGCCTCCTCTCTCTTTTCAAGGCATTCTTTCATTGAACTCTTTCCCTGAAAAAGTCTGTGGATTTCTTCAAGTGGCGTTCCAAACTTTCTAAGAAGTTTAATCTTCTTTAAACAACTTACATCTTCCTGTGTATAATTCCGATATCCGTTCTCGGAACGTTTCGGCTGCAGCAATCCCTGTTCTTCATAGAAGCGTATATTCTTACTTGTGATTCCCGCGAGTTCTTCCGCCTGCTTGATTTTCATAACTAATAAACACCCTTTCCTTCATCTGACACACTACTTATACAGCTTCCACACAGTGGAAGGTCAAGCGATTTCTATATCTGTCTCTTATACACATCTGACGCTGCCGACGA
>URQG01000337.1 GCA_900549895.1 uncultured Lachnobacterium sp. | reverse complement strand
ATACGAGATTACTACGCGTCTCGTGGGCTCGGAGATGTGTATAAGAGACAGCCTGCAGACCGCTCCACATTCTCAAACTCCAGCCACTTTGTCTCATATCCGACCCACGCAAAGATTCCCTTTGAAAAACGATTGTACTCGCTGACCGAGACGATGGAGTCGACCATCGCCCGGCTCATCAGACGGTAATCGCGCGCACCGTCCGCAATCTCAATATGCGACAGATGGCGCATCACCTTATAAAAGCATTTTGCGAAAAACGACCGGATTGGTGGCTCTCCCTTGCGGTTAACTCTTCGGGTTGCCACATTATCGCAATCCCCCGCTTCGATCATCGCGATCATCTGTGGAAGCAAAGCCGGCGGATCCTGCAGATCCGCATCCATCGTTGCCACATAATCTCCGGTTGCATTCTTAAGTCCTGCATACAATGCGGCTTCTTTGCCAAAATTGCGCGAAAAGGATACATAGCGCACACGCTTGTCCTTCTCCGCAAGCTGACGGATCTCTGCAAGTGTCGCATCGCTTGATCCGTCATTGACAAAAAGATATTCAAATTCGTATTCCGGCAATGTATCCGTCACACGATTTAATTCTTTATACAGGATGCCGAGCGATTCCTGTTCGTTGTACATCGGCACCACAATGCTGATTTTACTCATCTTTTCCCCCATTCTCCTCTTTCTCCTGAGTTGTTTTCACACGTCTCCTCGCAGATGTTCGCGCGATCCACATGCTGATCACAAAAAGAAGGATTGCCACGCCGCTGATCATTGCCCCGTTCTTCAGCCCCGGCGTTGTATAATGCAACTCTATCTTATGTTCCCCCTCTGTAAGATGAACACCGATCAGAGCATCCGACAGTGGCGCAATTTCCGTTTCCCTGCCATCCACATACAATGTCCATCCCTGATCTGCCGGTATGGACAGTACCAGACGTCCTTCATTTTTGACATCGATCGTGCCTTCCACAGACCGGTCCGTCATCGAAGTCAGCTTCATGGTCTGCCGGTTCAGCGCATTGTAACACTGCTCCACCACATCCGTATCCAGTTTATAGACACTGAAATAAATGGTCTCCATATTGGTGTTGGAAATATGGATCCGGTCACCCGCTTTGCATTTTCCGAGTCCCAACAGATAACGGTGCGTCGTCTTGGAATAATTCATATTCCATCCGTCGCTTCGGTTTACATTCAGGCTGTCCGAATTACATGTTGTGTAATCCGCGTAATAATATCCGTCTTCCGGAATGTCAAACGATGTGTCCCCCGCTACTGCCTCTGTCTCACAATTTACGCTGCGCACCATCGTATCCTCGCAGCCAAGCGCCTTGGCGAGCGCATTCAGTGAGCCGAGCCGGTTGGATATCGCATCCTCCCACTCCGTTACCGCATCCTCATCCATCATATAGCCAAGCGGAAGACAATAATGATTGCGGTACAGATAATTCCCGTTCTCGCTTCCGACGAACGTCTTGAATTCGTCCGCCTCCATCGGATTGTCGGAAAGCATATAACGAACCGAGAACATCGCAGAAGTCAGCGGTGTCGCCCCGTTATAACAATAGAAATTCTTGCCGCCTTCCATATACATCTTCTGAAACAGGTGACTCACATCAAGATTCATCAGCGACGAGAAGATCGTTGCCGACTCATATCCGTACAATGCGCCGTCATTTTTCGTCTTTCTTCCGGTATCTTCCACCCGGTAAAAGGCGTCTCCGCCCAATTTCTCGTTATCTTCTTTCGCCATCTCCAGCAATTTCGGATAAAATTCCTGCTTATCCGTATAGGCCACACGGCTTGTCGTGCCGAGTCCCGTGATTGCCATATTGACTGCAAGCTCCGCGATCGCGATCCAGAAGACAAAATAAAACAGTGCCATACGCGTCTGCTTTCGCGTCAGTTTGATCAGGATCAGGCAGATTCCGTACACGCTGATAAACAGTGCGGTAATCAGAAGCGACATTGGCTCCGTGACATCCTCATCCCCAAATATTCCGCTTGCCAAAAGCAACGCCATCGCTCCCACTGTGGAGAGAACAATATGCCAAAGTTTTGTGCCTTTCCATTTACGGACGGTGGCAAATCCCATCGTCAGGATCATAAAAATGTATAAAAATGACTGTCTTCCCGGTAATGCCTGTGGGAAATGCATAC
>URQG01000336.1 GCA_900549895.1 uncultured Lachnobacterium sp. | reverse complement strand
GTTCGGATGCGTGAAGAAAATTATCGAGCCGGGAGGAACCCTTACGATCCAGCTGTATTTGAGTGCGACGAAGGGAGAATTCGGCGTGGCATTCGGTATTGCTTTCGTGCTTCTGGTTATTGTTCTTGGAATTAACTTCCTTGCCAAAGGTCTTGCGAAACACTTTGACGTCAGGCGATAAAAGATATGCACCATAAGTTCTTGATATGCCAAACATAAGTTTTTAAAACTTTACATTTTAAAGTTCTCGTTTTATAATACTTTCGGTTTAATTAAAAAATAGGAAGAACGAGTATGAATAAAGAATTTAAAAAATTGGCTTCCGATGTGCAGATGTCGGAAGCCTTTATTACGAGTATCTTTTTGGCACTGTCCGGAGGATTTCAGGATGCGTACACATATTTTACAAGAGACGAAGTTTTCTCAAACGCCCAGACCGGCAACGTTGTGCTGATGAGCACGAATCTTATGATGGGAAAGTGGAGAGCGGGACTGAAATATCTGCTCCCAATACTTGCTTTTGCTGCGGGAGTATTCTTTGCGGAGCGCCTTCAGGCCAGGTTCAAATATGCCAAGAAACTTCACTGGAGACAGGGCATCCTGCTTCTTGAAATCCTGATACTTTTTGCGGTTGGTTTTATTCCGCATGCGGCGAATATGACAGCAACGGTTCTTGTGTCATTTGCCTGTGCATTGCAGGTACAGACCTTCCGTAAAGTGGATGGTTACGGTTATGCCAGTACAATGTGTATCGGAAATCTGCGAAGCGGTACAGCGGCACTCTCGGATTACATGCGTACGCATAATCCGGAAAAGATCCGTCAGGCATTTCATTATTTTGCAATTATTGCACTGTTTGCAATCGGAGCCGGAATCGGTGGAAATATGTCGGAGTGGTTCGGGTATCACATTATCTGGGTAAGCTGTGGGCTTCTTCTGATCAGTTTCCTGCTCATGTTTTTGGACAAGGATAAAAATTAAACAGACCGTGTTACATTTTATGGATGGGAACATGCGGGAGATCGCGTGTTCCCATTTTTTTCATACATTTTACATTTCCATGCAAGCAGACTTTACATTCACTTCGTATAATCTTTTTAAATCCTAAGAGAGGATAGATAAGGAGCGTAACATGGAGAAACGTATTAAACTTACGGTCCGCGATCTGAATCTGTATTACGGCGAGAATCATGCACTCAAGGATATCAATATGGATATCCGGGAAAAAAGCGTGACAGCCCTAATCGGACCATCTGGTTGCGGTAAATCGACATTTTTAAAAACGATCAATCGCATGAACGATCTGATCGATCATGTTAGAATCACCGGCGAGCTCAAGCTTGACGATGAAGATATCTATGGTGAAGGTGTGGATACCACGGTTCTGAGAAAACGAGTCGGAATGGTGTTCCAGCAGCCGAATCCATTTCCAATGAGCATTTATGATAACATTGCGTATGGACCGCGTGTCCACGGAATTAAGGACAAAGCAAAGCTGGATGAGATCGTGGAGGAAAGTCTCCGCGGAGCAGCCATCTTTGATGAGGTCAAGGATCGCTTAAAGAAGTCTGCATTAGGACTTTCCGGTGGACAGCAGCAACGCATCTGTATTGCACGTGCGCTGGCGGTACAGCCGGAGGTGCTTCTGATGGATGAACCGACTTCGGCGCTTGATCCGATTTCCACATCCAAGATTGAGGAACTGATGGAAGATTTAAAGAAGAAGTACACCGTTGTTGTGGTAACCCACAATATGCAGCAGGCACTCCGTGTATCGGACGATACCGCCTTCTTCCTTGTCGGAGAGATGGTAGAGTACGGTGATACAAAGACGATTTTCTCTTATCCGAAGGATAAGCGTACAGAAGATTATATTACAGGGAGGTTTGGTTAAATGCGGAACAGATTTGACAGACAGCTGGAAGAACTTAATGAGATGCTTATTCATATGGGAGAACTTTGCGAGACGGCAATTGAGGAAGCAACAGGAGCCCTGGAAGGGCATGATATTGCCAGAGCAAAGGCTGTCATTACAGCAGACAGCGAGATCGATCAGATGGAAAAAGAAATTGAAAATCTCTGCCTGAAGCTTTTACTTCAGCAACAGCCGGTAGCGCGGGATCTGCGAAGGATCTCGGCATCACTTAAGATGATCACGGATATGGAACG
>URQG01000335.1 GCA_900549895.1 uncultured Lachnobacterium sp. | reverse complement strand
CTTAAACAAACCCTTGTGTATATCACAAGTATTTCCACAAACTCTTTATTTTGTCTTTTTATACCCCCAAGGGGTATCTTTCGAATTGAATTATATACCCCCTTAGGGTATTTTGCAAGTACTTTCGTTCCATTATAATTTAATTGAGAAATCTTGTTCATTTTAGCTTTTTATGCATTGAGAAATCATTTTAAACGAATCGAAATCATATTAGGAGGAAATAAATTTGAAAAAAGTGATAAAAGAATTGCTACTCGGAATGTGCATGGTAAGTATCAGTTTTACAATGATCGGATGTAATATCAATAATGCGAAATCCGATCTGCCAACCGAAACCTCACATTCCACCAAGATTGACACCGAGCAGCCACAAGCTGACAATCGTAAAACATCATCCAATAGTACAGAGTCCGATATTCCCAACACATCCAAGGATATTCCTACTGCTTCACTGATTGACGCATCCGGCATGACTTTGGAGAGCCGCATCCTCACACCGGACGGTTACACGAGAACTTCCGAAGATACCGGAAGCCTCGCGGAGTTTCTGCGTAACTATGCCATGAAAGAGGATCAAAGTCCGGTTCTCCTGTATGACGGCAGCGAGAAAGGCAATCAGAATGCACATGTGGCTGTGTTTGATCTGCCGATCGAAGCGGAAGATCTGCAGCAATGCGCCGATTCTGTCATTCGTGTCTATGCGGAATACTTTTGGAGCACCGGGCAGTACGATCGTATCGCTTTTCATTTTACCAATGGCTTTTATGCCCAGTATACAAAGTGGGCGGACGGTTACCGCATTCAGGTAGACGGCAACAATGTAAGCTGGACCAAAAGTGCCCAGCCGGATACTTCCTACGAATGTTTCCAGAAGTATCTGCGCATGGTCTTCACCTATGCCGGAACCGCTTCGATGGATACCGAGGCAGAACCGATTGCTCTTTCCGATATTCAGGTGGGAGATGTTTTCTTAAAGGGTGGACATCCCGGACATGTTGTGATGATCGTGGATTTATGTGAAAACGTAAGTGGCAAGAAAGCATTCCTTCTTGCACAGGGCTATATGCCGGCGCAGCAGTTCCATGTATTGAAAAATCCGGCGCATGAAGATGATCCCTGGTATTATGAGGACGAGGTCACATACCCGTTTCATACACCGGAGTATACCTTTGATGAAGGAAGCTTAAAAACGCTGGATTACCTGAAATAAGGCACAAAAAATCCTGAAGCTGGCACTTCAGGATTTTTCTGACTTCTTTACAACTTCTGCTCATAACATAAGTAAGGCAGCTCATGCAATTCACAGGTTCCCACCTGCGAAAAATGCAGATGCTCATAAGAACGGACGGCTTTTGTATTGCTGGGACATACAAGATAATGCACACTTTTCTTCCCCTGCTCACGCAGAATGTCCATCGCATACTCGATCATCGTCCGCGCAATTCCCTGATTCTGATAGTCACACCGCACCGCAAGTCTTGACAATTCTCCGCCCGGCTGCAATTGACTGCTCCAGCAAGTCAGTGCTTCCACATCTAGATCCTCATCGAGTGAGATTGCAGCAATGATCTCATCCTTTTCATTCTTCATCACAAACAAAGCGTCACGTTCCAAGTCAAACGCAATATTTTCCCGTTCCGGATAATGTTCATCCCACGGGCAGAATTCCTGTCCAAGCTGCGCTTTGTACAGGCGGAGGATTTCTTCCGTATCCGCCTCTGTCGCAGCTACGATTTTTGTGTGCTTATCCTGTACTGCCATTCTTCCTTTTTATCCTCTTCGTATTTCCCGTAATATTTTTCTATTCAAATCCCAATATTCTAGTCATTGACAGAACAATGTACTTTCCATCATTACTATTGTCTGCCTATTCCTGCTCCCCAAGTATGATCTGTATCAACCGCTTGTCGAGCATCAAAGTCGCATTCCATGGATTCAATATGATTCCGTTAATACTTTCTTCGCGGACTGCCATCCGAAGCAACTGTTCTATATCCGCAAGAAACGTGGACATCACGCTGTCACTTCCACGCATTTCTTCCTCAAAACTTGAAAATGCCGACCACCAGATTCTTCCGTCATCCGTTTTGATTGCCCGAAGACGCATCTGTCCGTCCGCTTTTGGAGGATCAACCGCGACAACGAACTGCCCCTTGTCACGCATTCTTC
>URQG01000334.1 GCA_900549895.1 uncultured Lachnobacterium sp. | reverse complement strand
TACGCGTCTCGTGGGCTCGGAGATGTGTATAAGAGACAGATATTAAGCAATTCAACGCTGATGCTGCTCGATAAAAACAATATGACAAGACAGTATATAGACGATTATCTTCAGGAGAATCATATAACGGTTGCTGATTCTATCGATATTTCAGACATGGATCTTCTGATTGATTTCGCCAAGATCGGCGTCGGCGTGGCATGTGTGATCCGAAGCTTTGTCGAGCAGGAACTCGCAAACGGCAGTCTTGTTGAAGTCCCTCTCGGATTTCCGATTCATGACCGCGAAGTCGGCTTTGCATATAAAGAGAATGTAAAACCTTCTCCTTCTTTACAGTACTTTATTGATTTTTACAAGACTTTTAGACCAAAGGAGCACGCATGAAAGAACAACTTCACACCATTCCAATTTCAGATGCAATCGCAAATGCAGGCGAATGTCCATTCTGTTATATGGAACGCAAAACAGAAGAACATATGATGGACTTTGTTTTAGGACACGGAGCGTCCTATATGGAATCGGATATCCGGGACATGACAGACCGCGAAGGCTTTTGTCGTGCCCATTTCAAAAAAATGTTTGATTACGGGAATTCACTCGGCAATGCCTGGATTCTTAAAACACTCTATATGCGTCATCTGGAGGAGATGGACAAAGAGTTCCAAAATTTCAAACCGGATTCTGTAGGCAAATCATCACGCCTTTTCGGCAAGTCCAAACCATCCGGAAATAACTCGATCATAGAATGGATCAACAAACGCGAATCCACTTGTTTTATCTGTACAAGCGTACAGAATACCTTTCAGGCTTACATGAAAACATTTTTCAAAATGTACCGGTCGGACGAAGAATTCCGTAAGCAGATTGCTTCTTCCAAAGGATTTTGCATCGACCATTTTAAAGTTCTCTGCGAAGGAGCAGACTCTATGCTCTCCGACAAGGAACGTGCCGATTTTTATGATGTCATGCTTCCTCTGATGCGTGAAAATATTAACCGCGTCTACGAAGACGTAGCATGGTTTGTTGAAAAATACGATTATAAAAATCGTGATGCCGACTGGAAGAATTCCAAGGACGCCATCCAACGTGGTATGCAGAAGTTACGCGGAAGTGATCCTTCTCTCCCACCATATGTATTGAAAAAATAATCGTTCATTTACTTCGTACATCAAAAGTGCTAACATGAATTTTGTCTATCGCATTAGCATTGACAAATCCAAACGGTTGAATTCCATTTATAATGAGACAACCGTTGATCAAAGCGGATCTTTTTATGCAATCGTTGATGCTACAACCGAAAAGGATCTTGAGGATGACAATGAAAGACTATGAAGATTTAGGAATTATTATCGGTATGTATGATTCCACAAAGTGTAAAGACGGTAAAAACGAGAACGCATTTTGGTCAGGAACGAAAAGCCGGCACCTTAAAGTGTCGGCTTTTTCTTATAAACACAGTAATCATACCCCAGATCCATCAATACTACACACAATACCATAAGCGCGGCATATCCGACCAGATAACCAGGATCCCCTATCCAGTGTGCCAGCCACACAAGAGGTGAGCCTATTGATGGTCGATTGACAAACATATAATTAACATCAAATTTTTTGTCAAAGAAATAGATTGGAGTCACAACTATTGTCATAAACAGAATCACCTGCCACAATTTATGAATGTCCGGTACAATCTCATGTGAATACAGCATCATAAAAACATACAGCAGGATTCCCATATGAAACAGAAATGCTTCCATTGACAAAAAATGGATTGCCGGATAAAAGCTCCAATTAGGGAACAATAACGCTAACACCGCCCCCGGAAGACACAGACTGTAAAGTACCTGCCCCAGCCATTTCCAATGCATAATACAATGCACCCCGCATAATATTCCTGCCATACTGCAAAGATGAAGAGGTAATTCATATAAGAACTTCTCATGTATAAGTGCAATATAAATTGCCCGTGCAACGATCCAAAATATCAGAGAACTCGCTGCAATAATTTCGAGTTTTCGTTTTCCTCTCTCTTTCGCTTTACGATACCACTTCATATATACTAAGATTACAATCGCAATAACAACCAGCCAGATCAGATGTCCTATACCCAAACTTCCAAATCCTGTCTCTTATACACATCTCCGAGCCCACGAGACGCGTAGTAATCTC
>URQG01000333.1 GCA_900549895.1 uncultured Lachnobacterium sp. | reverse complement strand
TCGTCGGCAGCGTCAGATGTGTATAAGAGACAGCTCTTTACCAAGGATCTTTACCATGCGACCGATTTCGCACAACAATTTCAGTTTCTGATCCGTCATTCCGACATTAATAAAGCTTTTGTCGATTTTGATCACATCCGATGGCATATCTGCCAGCATGGAAAGCGAAGAATAACCGGTTCCGAAATCATCGATCGCAATACGGAACCCCATATCATGCAAGCGGTTCAGGCAATTCCTGAGTACCTCCACATTCTTGACTAGAACCCCCTCCGTAACCTCAATCTCAATATTGCTTGGAAGCACCGTATATTTTGACATAAAATGAGCGATACGATTTAAAAATTCTTCGCCAGTACCCTCAAAATGTCTTCCCGAGAAATTTGTTGAAATAATAATTTTTCTTTTCTTCTGGCGATCCCATTTATCGAGTGTCTTAAGCACTTCCTCAAAAATATAGAAATCCAGTTCCGTAATATAGCCGATCTTTTCAAGAGAATCAACGAAATAGGCAGGCGGGACAATGGTTCCGTCTGGTTTCTTCCAGCGTGCCAGAGCTTCGGCACCATAAATAATCTCCTTGCCCAGGAAGAATTTCGGCTGCAGATACATCTGAAAATCATCACGGTACAAAGCTTCAAAAAACTCTCCGACTACTTTTTGCTCTTCCACACGCATGGACCGGAGTCCCTGCGTGTAAAACATAATCTGTTTCTTGCCGGATTGTTTTGCATTCTTCCATGCAAGATTCGCATTTTCCATAGCCTGATCAAAATCAATCTTGGTATTTTCGAAAATATACACACCCACTGTCACACCCATGCCACTGTTCGGATACTGGTGGTTCTGCATATTTGTAAATCTCTGGTTACGTTTCTGCAAATGCATTTCAAGCATCTCACTGCTTTCATCCGCAGCAAGAATCAAAAAGAAATCCGAATATAAACGGCAGCCGGCCACAAAATACGGCTGGCTCGACACATCTGCTGCAAGCATCTTTAAGATGCTGTCACCAACCTTATAGCCATAATTTTCATTGACATAACCAAAATTATTGATATCGAGATACTCGATTGCATATACATTATCCGGATCTGCCTGTGCCAGCACTTTGGCGACCTGTCGGCGGAAGGACTCCTGATTATACAGATTCGTCAACGGATCTCTCATCTGTATCTTCTGTATCTGTGCACGGCTCTCATCCATCCGAAATCGCAACGATACAAAGATTGCCATAGTACGGGTCAGTTCCTTAAAAAGTGCCATCTCGCTCGTCGACCATTGTTTCTGTTCATTTCTGGTCAGATACATAACTTCTCCGATACGGTCACCGATATACTCAAACTTACCGATCACCGCAGAAAAAGACACATTCGATTTCACATCCAGACCATCTTCATCCGGATAAACATGTCCGGCATTTACCAATTGTTCATGCGTCAGAATCACACACTGTCCGGGTTCAATCCGCACATTCTTCATATGCATCTTGGCAAAAACCCGATCCTCCGTAATCAGCTTGCGTCTTGCAAAATAGTTGGTCATCGTCAGATGCTCATCCACTTCATCCTCTTCAAAGACAGCCACAAAATCCAGATCATATCGATCCGCAATCTTTTTCAACAGCATATTGAGTGAACCTTCCAGATTCTTTGCGTGGGCCATCAGACTGACTGCAAAAGTCAGAAACTCCTGATCCTTTTGATCCATCAATTCTCTTTTGTCTATGCGGATTGCTTCATTGCGCGTCTGTCCGACATCCGCTACGCCAGCCAGTTCAAAGCCATCTTTTCCGCTCTGTTTCGCGCGGTACATTGCATGATCCGCTTTTTCAAACAGACCGGCATAGGTATCCTGCGGCGAGCGGTACACAGCCAGACCAATACTTGAAGAAATGCGATAATTCACATTTTCACCACTGTATTCCCGCGACAGAACGTCACATAGTCTCTGTGCTTTCTCCTTTGCTTTCTCCACACTTGTGTTCTTCATGAAGACAAGGAACTCATCTCCTCCAACCCGTCCGACAAAATCATCCACACGGAACTGGCTTCTTATGAGATTGGCAACATCCATGATCACTGTATCGCCAAATGTATGCCCGAAATTGTCATTGATTCCTTTGAAATTGTCAATATCAATCAAAAACATGACATTGGTGCTCGATGGATTCTCTTCAATATAT
>URQG01000332.1 GCA_900549895.1 uncultured Lachnobacterium sp. | reverse complement strand
GGGTCAGCCCAGCCGGAGCACGCCGCCACAGGAGTTTCGCAAACGCCTAATAAAAACAAAGAAAAGAGGAGTAAGATCATGACTTTAAGAGAAGCCAAAATTGGTCAGACCGTCACGGTAAAAAAACTCACAGGTGAGGGTGCTGTCAAGAGAAGAATCATGGACATGGGTATTACCAAGGGCGTGGAAGTATACATCCGCAAGGTTGCACCGCTTGGCGATCCGGTCGAAGTAACCGTAAGAGGGTACGAGCTTTCGCTCCGTAAGGCGGACGCAGAAATGATCGAGGTACAGTAGTTTAACCAGAGAATAACATATAAAGGAGAATGACAATGGCAATTAAAATTGCACTCGCAGGTAACCCGAACTGCGGTAAAACAACGCTTTTTAATGCCTTGACCGGTGCAAACCAGTTTGTTGGTAACTGGCCAGGTGTAACAGTCGAGAAGAAGGAAGGAAAGCTGAAAGGGCACAAAGATGTTGTGATCATGGACCTTCCGGGTATCTATTCTTTATCTCCATACACATTGGAGGAAGTCGTAGCAAGAAATTATCTCATCGGTGAGAAGCCGGATGCAATCATCAATATCATCGACGGAACCAATATCGAGCGTAACTTATATCTGTCCACACAGATCATCGAGCTTGGTATCCCGGTTGTTATGGCTGTCAACATGATGGATCTTGTTGCCAAGAATGGTGATAACATCAACATTAAGGCTTTGGGCGATGCATTAGGATGTGAGGTCGTTGAGATTTCTGCATTAAAGGGAACCGGTGTCAAGAAGGCTGCTGAGAAGGCTGTAGCAGCTGCGCAGCAGAAGAAAGCGGTTGACCGTGTTCATGCTTTTGCACAGGATGTGGAAGATACGATCGCTACTGTTGAGGATAAGCTTGGAAGCTCCGTTCCTGAGGCGCAGAAACGATTCTTCGCGATCAAGCTTCTTGAGAAGGACTCTAAGATCTCCGAGCAGCTTACAACAACACCTGATGTCAGCGCGGAAGTGAAGGCGTTAGAGGATAAGTTTGATGACGATACCGAGAGTATCATCACAAATGAGCGTTATACATACATTACATCGATCATCGGAAAATGCGTTAAGAAAGCTGCAGGCAGCGAGAATTTAACACTTTCCGATAAGATCGACCGAATCGTAACAAACCGAATCCTGGCACTGCCGATCTTCGCAGTTGTTATGTTCATCGTTTACTATGTATCCGTAACAACCGTTGGCGGCTTCTTAACGGACTGGACGAATGATACACTCTTCGGCGAGTGGATCATCCCGGGTGCTCAGTCATTCTTTGAGAGCATCGGATGTGCAGACTGGTTAACCGGACTGATCGTAGATGGTATCATCTCCGGTGTCGGTGCCGTACTTGGTTTCGTACCGCAGATGCTTGTATTATTCATCTTCCTTGCATTCCTGGAAGGATGCGGATATATGGCCAGAGTTGCCTTTATCATGGACCGTATCTTCCGTAAGTTTGGCTTATCAGGAAAGTCTTTCATTCCTATGCTGATCGGTTCCGGATGTGGTGTTCCTGGAATTATGGCGAGCCGTACGATCGAGAACGAGCGTGACCGTCGTATGACAATCATGACAACGACCTTTATCCCATGTGGAGCTAAGATTCCGATCATCGGATTGATCGCCGGTGCATTCTTCGGAAATGCAGGATGGGTTGCATGGTCCGCTTACTTTGTTGGTATCGCGGCAATCATCTGTTCCGGTATTATCTTAAAGAAGACAAAGATGTTCTCCGGAGATCCGGCACCATTCGTAATGGAGCTTCCAGCATACCATCTTCCAACCATAGGAAGCGTTCTCCGCAGCATGTGGGAGCGTGGATGGTCCTTCATCAAGAAGGCAGGAACCATCATCCTTTTATCAACAATCGTTGTATGGTTCACAACTTACTTCGGAGTTGTAGACGGAACATTCCGTATGCTTTCCGAGGAGGAAATCGATTACAGTATCCTTGCTGCTATCGGAAAATGCATTTCATGGATCTTCATTCCACTCGGATGGGGAGACTGGAAATCAGCAGTGGCAGCTGTTACAGGTTTAGTTGCAAAAGAGAACGTAGTAGGTACATTCGGTATCCTGTTCCACTTTGGTGAAGTCGGAGAGACCGGCGAAGAAATCTGGGGAACTCTGGCAGCAAATATGTCAGCAATCGCAGCTTACTCTTACCTGGTATTCAACCTTCTC
>URQG01000331.1 GCA_900549895.1 uncultured Lachnobacterium sp. | reverse complement strand
CAGCGTCAGATGTGTATAAGAGACAGCGGTAAATTTGTTTGTCGTTTTGCTTGTCACTTCGCCTGTCGTTTTCAAATGCGAAATTGCAGTACGAATCTCGCGCTCTGTAAGTCCGGTTTCACTTGCAAGCTTTCCGATGGAAGAAACAAAAGAGCCACGCGGAACCGGAACACCCTTGAAATTTCCATCTCGCCAATTCGCCTTTAGCAGCATATGAATAAACGCTCGTGTCGTATTGATATCCGAGTACCATTCCCAATCCAGAAGTCCGCGGCTCAATTTGATATAACTTCCATCCAACTCATTACACCTCCCGGATCAGAACTTCAATTCGGGGATTATCAGCATCTACAAAAAACTCGTCCGAGAATCCTTCGATTTCTTTCCAGCCGTCATTTTGGAGTACATGCGTCTGCACCAAAGCGTCCTGAATAACCTTGCGCCCGAAAGATGATATATTGTCCAGATCACGCCGCCGGTTCTTCTCATACCACCGATATTCCATAAACACCGGTTCTTCAATTCTAATTCCCCGCATCTGCTGCTTGATGGCAAGCCTCACAAGTGCTTCATTCCGCGCCTTCATATCAGCACCCATATATCGGCTCGTCCGCTCTGCGGATATGTAATCATTGAGGTTGTTAAGCCTCGCATGCACTATCAGTAAGTATTCCAACCTCTCGCCACCTTTCGAACGTCTGTCGCATCGCCAAACGTTTTGAATGTATTTTCCTTGCCCGAGATAATTCCTTGGCAAGATATTGTCTCAGCTCCGCCTCGTCGGTCGCATTCCCCGGAACCGGGCGGTAATAGCCCTTGCCCACGTTGATAATGCAATCGCCGTTCTGATTTGCCTGCTCTATCTCTCTTCTTAACTTTCTATCCTCTAATGGGTTAGCAGGACGCTGTACTGCGTTCTCATGCCCACGAGGGATATTCTCAATCTGTATCAATAAGTTCCTCTCCCTTCACTACAATTCCATATACCTTGTACATCTGCCGGAATCGAATCATGCCCATCTGATGCGCTATCGTATGATGTTCTCTGCATAAGCAGATCTTCTTGTAATTGGAATCATCTACCTTCCGGCGATCATTCCCCATTCCGATCGCATCCTCATGGTGTATTTCTCCATCCTTGCCACAGATAGCACATTTCTTATGGATCAGACAGAAATATAAGTATCTGCCTATATCATCCGTTCGGTCTATCGCATTCTCTGAAAGCGGTATTCCCCACTCTAAAGCAAATTCGAGTATCGTATTGATAAACTCACGCGCCATGTCCATAGAACAGTTAGAAAGGCTGAAATACGGATCACCGGTGCGAATCATATGCTCATACTTCAATCGTTCCTTCATTTCTTCCGGCGGATACCCTGTCCAATCCGCGATGTCTCGAATCGTCGCATACGCCTTTCTCCGCTGCTCTGCAGATATATGCCTTCCATCATCAAAGCGAATCTCAGCGTTCTTGATCTTCTTTCTCTGCAGAAGGCCACCAAGCCGCATCCCAGGGACGGAAACAACCAGATCCGTCCCATCTCTGTTCTCTCGATACTGCTTTACATCAACCATCGTATACATCATTCGTCACCATACTTTGATTTCAAGCCGTTCAGCATGGTTCCAACATCATCAGCTGATAGATTGTCCCATGTCTTTCCATTACTTTTGATCCAATACTCAAGATTGACCTTGTGCTTAATGCACAGATCCTTCAAAATCTTAATATTTGCCGGGCTTGGCTTTTCCTCTTTCTTCGGAATGATGTTGTTAAAAGGCTGCATCTCTTCTTTAAGCCACAGGTTAAATCCCAAACCGGTATGAATTGCCACGCATTTCACAAATGACCGACACATACTGTTCCATACCCTCTGCTGGCTCATAGAATTATCCTTGACCGGATTGGAGCCATTCATCACCGGAGATTGCATCTCATATTCAGTATCATCAATTACAACCTTGATTCGCGTCTCATAACACTGATTCGTGTTACTCTTGCTATCCGCGAAAGCTTTGTCCACCATTCTCAGGCTGCTTCCGGTTCGTTCATCCGGGATCGGAATCCAATACACCTTCTTTGCGCCGTTTGCATGCAACAAGTCAATGCACTTCGCCCAATTCAAATACGTCATTCCGTCTCGTTCTTCGCAATATGGGGTGACATCAATCTTCCTCATCTCATCCCACTCTTTAAGCGCCATTTGCTTTTTCCTCCAA
>URQG01000330.1 GCA_900549895.1 uncultured Lachnobacterium sp. | reverse complement strand
TTCGTTTCCTTAAACAGAGAGGTAACCAACTGATCCATCAGCGAATGTTTCTTGTAACGATGGTAGAACGTATCCTCGGCAAACTGTTCGATCGAGGCAGATTCAAGAGACGCAAGCGGATGATCGGCCGGTACCGCGATCATCATATAATCTTCTGCATATAAGAAGGAATTATAACGATCGGCAGAATGATTAATATCTCGAATAAATGCGACATCGACTTTGCCGGAATCAAGCATCTGCAGCAACTCGTCGGTGGAGGCAAGCTGCACTTCGAGCGTAGCGTTCGGATGCTCCTTCTTGAAGGCGGCAAGCTGCGTTGTGATGCCGTAATGGAACGGGAAATCGACCGTCCCGATGACCAGATGGTTCGTTTTCTGAAAGTGGATCCGTTCAACATCCTGCTTGAAGGAACGCTCCGTCTCGAGGATCGAGCGCGCGTAAGGAACCAGAGATTCCCCGTAAGGCGTCAGCTTGATCTTCTGTGTAGTGCGCTCAAACAGGCATATTCCATAGAGATCCTCCAACTGTTTGATATGCCGGGAAAGAGTTGCCTGACTGATCTGCAGCTGTCTGGATGCTTTTGAAAAACTGTTTGTTTCTTCTAATACTAAGAATTCATTTAAAATAGATGTTTCCAACTTCACCCTCCGGTCCGAAATACGGAATATCTTTGCTGTGTGTATTGTGAATTTCAATTGCATAGTCCCAGAATGCCTGCGCTGGTCGGGATAGCGGCTGATCCTTGCGCCGGTAGAGATTCAGGTAAACCGGCGGCGTCGGCGAGATCTCGACCATCGCCACATGATGCTGCTTGATTGTGACGATGTCGCTTGCCGTGGTAAGTGATACTCCGATACCGGAGGACACAAGCTCCACAAGGTTTCTCGTTCCATGGATCGTAAAATCAACCTGTGGATCGAAGCCTGCTTTCTTACAAAGCCTCAAACTGTAATCATGCAGGAAGGATCCCTCCGGGAACAAGAGAAACTTATCGTTTGAAAGTTCCGACAGCCTGATCTTCTTGCGTTTCGCCAGTGGGTGATCCACCGGAAGGATGGCAACCATCCGGTCCGAAGACCACTGAAAACAGTCGTATTCCTCGCTGGTCGTCGAAGATCCTACGGCAAAAACCAGTTCATATCCCATATGAAACGTCTGGTGCAGATTGACCGTGCGGCTAAACTCTCCCGGTGAGATCGAGTAATTCGGATACCTCTCAAAGAAGTGATCGGACAGCATATTTACGATATGATCGCAGTTCATGGATCTTGCGATCGCCAGCTTTATGATCGACGAATTTTTCGCATCCAACTCCGCAATCTTTGCGGACAGTTCCTTGTCGAGTGCCTTAAAACGATACGCAAAGGACAGGTAGAGAGCGCCGTATTCGGTGAGTTCCACGCGTGTGGAGCACTTGTTGAACAGTTTGTGGGCGACCTCTTCCTCGAGAATGTGCATATGCTTTAAGAGGCTGGATTCCGAGATGTAGAGACTGTCGGCGGCCTCAAAGAGATTCCCTGCTTCGCAAAGTCGTATAAATTCGGTATGGTAACTTATAGTATCTGACATCGCGTTCTCCTTTCTTATATTCTACACAAATGCTAGCACAAAAAAGAAAAAAGTGGAATAGAAAAACAGAAAAGATTTATTCGGAAACTGCATAAAACGTATCGCACTTTCGTTTGAAGAAATCATAGATTTATGATATGGTAGGGAAAGATGAAAAGAATATAAATAGGAAGAGGGAGGAATTGGATGCAAAGTACCAAATCAAGAAATGTGCTCGGTGCCATCATTCTTATTGCGCTCATCGTCATCTATACCGTCTACAGGATGAATGATCCGGAGGCAGTATCGGTCACGGTTGGCGTCGACGATAATAAGATCGGAATTGTAGAAAGTGGAGAAACACCGTTGTTTATTAATTTGGATGATGTCACGGACGTCGAACTGGTGGATCAATATGACGCATCGGCCGAAGAAAATTGCAAAATCTATGCGGATGATAAAATCGGTTCCTTCGTTGTGATCACAACGGAAGACGGCGTATATGTGGTCAATTCTTCCAGCAAGAATGCGACGAAGACCATTTATAAGGATATTGTGAAGGCAAAAAACGAATAGGAAAAGGAATCCTGCGAGAAGGCTTTATTTAGAAAATGAATAAAGCCTTTCTTCTGTCTCTTATACACATCTGACGCTGCCGACGATCTTACGCGTGTAGATCTC
>URQG01000329.1 GCA_900549895.1 uncultured Lachnobacterium sp. | reverse complement strand
TTTAATATCTGATCCAATCCGCTTTCGTCCGAATTGTCCACTACATAGTCGCAGATCTCACGATTGCGCTTCTCCGCATCAATTGAAAGAATGCGAAGCGTTTTTTCTTCCACCGTAAAGTCTTCCTCAAGAATGTCTTTGATCAGGCACTCCTTATCCTTATTGATATAGATGATTGCCGTCGGAAAATGGCGTTTCATCGCGATTGCACCGCACATATCAAGCGGCATCACCGCATACTGTCCTTCATCGAGTACCGCCTGAATGTCTTCTTTCTTTGTTCCGTACTTGATTCCTGCGTACATCGTTCGTTCGAAGAAGTTCTGTTTTTCAAACTCTTCTTCCGTCAGGAAGTGATGCTTGTCGCTTCGCTTTGTGCAGTAGGTCTTTGGGCTGACAAAGCGTGTGTCCTCACAAAGTTTCTTTGTGATGGCGCTTTTGCCGGATCCGGATGGTCCAACCAAAGCCAGCACCGACGGATTTTCAATTCTTCCCGGACGCGACTGGATGGCACGAATAATCTGCTTTACAAGAGACACAAACTCCGTCAGATTGTTGACCGAAAGAAGTCCTGTCATCTTCCAGTTCCACGGCTTTCGCATCAACACCGGATAAGTTGCGGGCGTCTCAAGCACATTATGGATTGCATCGTCCAATATGATATCAAATTGTACCAGATTCTTTGCATTGCCGAGAATGATGTTCTCAGGTGGAAACTCCGGGAACGCATCCAGGATCTGCTTGGCACGGATACCCATAAACTGCGGATATGCCGCGGTAATGAAATATACATCCGCGATCTCCATCAGTCTTCTTATCGCGCGCTTGTTTTTCTCCGATACTTCCTGTCTCTTATAAAGTTCTTCGTCCGCATAGAATTCCTTGATTACCGAAGCCCTCCCCGTGTTCTCCCACGAAGTAATCTCCTCAAGCGTCAGAGGCGGATCCATGTTGTATTTTTCATTCGCCATCCAGATAGCGATACTGTTGAACGGAGCGGTCACATCGTCCCAGTCAAGTCCTATTTTCGGTCGTAGCATATGTTTTTCCTTTTTTATTTCCTCTTTACTTAAAATCCCAACAGATCGGATTTTCTGTTGGGATTTTTCATTATCATTTGCTGATTATTATTTTATTCGGAAACTTCAACCAATTCAATAGTAAAGTTCAATTCCTTACCTGCCATCTCATGATTAGCATCAAATGTAATCGTCTCGTCATTCTTCTCAACGACTTTTACCGGAAACGGCTGACCGTATGCATTCTGCAGATATACCTGCTGTCCTGCCTCAAGATCCTCCGATCCCGGAAGCTGTGCAAGTTCGATCGTAAAGATTGCCTCCGGATCAGCCTCGCCGTATGCCTCCTCCGGCATCAGATGCACATCCACTTTCTCTCCGACTTCCATGTTGGCCACCGCTGCATCAAATCCTTTGATCATCATGCCTGCTCCGCACACGAACTCCAGCGGTTCGCCTCTGTCATAAGAGGAATCAAACTGTGTTCCGTCGTTGAACGTTCCTCTGTAGTGCGTCTTACATGTTTTGCCGACATTCTTGCCTTCGATTGTGCTATGCGCACCACATCCGCCACAGCTGTGTCCCTCTTCATGTCCGCCGCAGCCATGTCCGTCCTCGTGCCCGCCACAGGTATGTCCCTCACCATGATGATTGCAATTGGCTCCAGTATTAACCAGTTCGCCTCTCAAATAGGCTTCCACTGCCGCATCTGCATCTCCGCTTGCTCCTGCGCAAAGTTCGATTCCATGCTCCGCCAAAGCACTCTGTGCTCCTCCGCCGATTCCTCCACAGATCAACACATCAATTGCATGCTCATCCAAAAGTCCCGCCAGCGCACCATGTCCGCTTCCATTCGAGCCCAAAATTTCCGAAGAAACAATTTTATGATCCTCTACCTCATAAACCTTAAATGTTTCCGTATGTCCAAAATGCTGAAACACTTCTCCATTGTCATATGTTACTGCAATTTTCATCTCTTTCTTTCTCTTCCTTTCCCGATTATTTTCGTTATACATCATTCATGCAACCTACTTCATTTTATAAAACAACAAGTTGCTTGTCCCCTTATGCGCGAATGGTATGACTGGCATAAACTTCATCTGCGCATCCCCACGGAGCGTTTGGGGATCATAGGAAGAAATTTCCTATGATTTAAAAAAAGCCTGCGATACTTCGCAAGCTCATGTAGTAGCGAGGGAGAGACTCGAACTCTCAACCTC
>URQG01000328.1 GCA_900549895.1 uncultured Lachnobacterium sp. | reverse complement strand
TCACATTGCAGCATGCTTTTATTGCAATTGAAGATGAGCGTTTCTATGAACATAATGGAATTGATCTCAAAGGTATCGCACGTGCATTGGTAACCGACATCAAGGCGATGGATTTCAGTCAGGGTGCAAGTACCATTACGCAGCAGCTGATCAAGAACAATGTACTGACCGAACAGTGGGCGAATGAGAACGAAGGTAAAATCTCCAAGCTTGAAAAAATGGAGCGTCAGGTACAACGTAAGATTCAGGAGATGTATATTGCCGTCGAACTTGAAAAGAAAGTTGATGACAAAGATTGGATCCTCGAGAATTATCTGAATTCCATTAACCTTGGAAGCAATACACTGGGCGTGCAGGCCGCTGCACAACGTTATTTTGGAAAGGATGTTTCCGAACTTTCGCTTTCCGAGTGTGCGGTGATCGCCGGCATTACCAAGAATCCCGCAGGATATAATCCGATTCTCCATCCGGACAAGAATGCAGCGAGACGTGAGGATGTGCTTGATGCGATGAAACGTCAGGGATACATTTCGCAGGAACAGTACGACGAGGCGATGGCGGATGATGTGTACAGCCGTATCTCGGAACACAACGATGTGGTTGAGACTTCAATGAATACCTATTTTGTCGATTCGGTGATTGATGATGTGTTTGATGATCTTGTCAATATTAAGGGGTATTCCGAGAGTGATGCCTACAAGGCAATTTATCAGGGAGGACTTACGATTAAGTCTACTCAGGATCTGGATATTCAGAACATCTGTGATGAGGAAGTGTTAAATCCGGACAATTATGATGCCGGAACGAAGTATTCGTTTTTCCTGTCATTTCAGGTGAAACAAAAAGACGGCACAACGAAAACATACACAAACCAGACAATGCTTTCTTATTATAAGGCAAAGACCAAAAATCAGGACTTTTCCATCAACTATAATTCGGAAGAAGAGTGCCGCGCCGCAATTGCCCAATACGAGAAGGATGTTATGGAAAAAGGAGATACTCTGGTTGAAAATTCCGAGTATATCTTTATTACCATGCAGCCACAGATCGCCATGACGATCATGGATCAAAGCACCGGTGAGGTTAAAGCAATCGTAGGTGGACGAGGCGACAAGGCCGGTAACCGTACATGGAACCGTGCGACAAAGACAACGCGTCAGCCGGGATCTACGTTTAAGATTATCGCATGCTACGCACCGGCGCTTGATGCAGGAGGAAAGACACTTGCGTCGACACAGGATGATGCACCTTTTACGGTAGGAACAAAGAAATATAATAATTATACGCATCGATACGAAGGATATACCAATCTGCGCAAGGCAATCACGAAATCCATGAATATCGTGACGGTTAAGACCTTGCAGGATATCGGTGTGGATTTGGGCTATCAATATGCTCAGAATTTCGGATTTTCAACACTTGTGGATACTGACAAGAATCTGGGCCTTTCCCTCGGTGGATTAACACAGGGTGTGACGAATCTGGAACTGACCGGTGCCTATGCCGCGATTGCAAACGAAGGGGAATACATTGAACCGAGTTTTTACACGCAGGTACTGGATCATGACGGAAATGTGATCCTTGACAATACGAAGTCGAAGGATCATCACAGAGTCATCAAGGAGGACACCGCCTGGCTTCTGACCGATGCGATGAAGGATGTTATGACCGGCGGAACCGGTGTGCGTGCGTACTTTGGCGGAAGCATGGCACAGGCGGGTAAATCCGGCACGACGACAAGCAACCGTGATGCACTTTTTGCAGGATTTACACCATACTATACCTGTGTTGTATGGGGGGGATATGATGATAATTCGAAGCAGTTTAGTACCGGATATCCGAAGAATCTGTGGAGATCCGTGATGAAACGGATTCATGCGGATCTTGAAACGAAAGATTTTACAAAACCATCCGATATTACGCAGGCAACGGTTTGTGCGAAGTCCGGTCTGTTGCCGGAACCGGATGTTTGCAGCAATGATCCGAGAGGCTCTTCGCAGTATACGGAATATTTTGCTGCGGGAACGGCTCCTACAGAGACTTGTGATAAGCATGTGGCTTTGTCTATCTGTAAGGAATCGGGAGAGATCGCCGGTCCATACTGTCCGGCAGAGGACGTTGAGACCAAGGTGTTTATTCTTGGCGCAGATCCGGGATCGCCGGAGTATCAATATTGTGCAACCGAAGAATTTATGAATAAAGTGTGCCTGTCTCTTATACACATCTCCGAGCCCACGAGACGCGTAGTAATCTCGTA
>URQG01000327.1 GCA_900549895.1 uncultured Lachnobacterium sp. | reverse complement strand
TCGCAGAAAAGAGCTTCGATAAAGTGTATCATCCAAAATCCTGTTGAATGAATAAGTCTACTGCTAATTTTCTATTGTAAATCTATCATCCGATATCGTCCGTTTTAGAAATTATATCTGATCACGACAAACCCGAATTTGTGCGACATATTGCAATGTGATTGGTTGAAAAAACCAATCATTGCATTGACAAACAAATGTTTGGGAATTATAATAAACACAAACATATGTTTGCGATAACGAGGAGGGATAACAGTGGCAAATGTGATGCAGATGGATTCTGTGATGGAAAAACTGACGATTCTGTCGGATGCGGCCAAGTATGATGTAGCATGTACATCCAGCGGTGTGCAAAGAGGCGGAGACGGCATGAATACCGGGAATGCGCATGCGAGCGGAATCTGTCATGCATTTACAGGGGACGGGCGCTGCATTTCGCTGCTGAAGATTCTTTTTACCAATGAATGTATCTACGATTGCAAGTACTGTGTGAACCGTGTATCGAATGATGTGAAACGGGCAACGTTTACGCCGGATGAAGTGTGCAGACTGACGGTGGAGTTTTATCGGAGAAATTATATCGAGGGATTGTTTTTAAGCTCCGGTATCATACAGTCGCCCAATTATACGCTGGGGTTACTGTATGAGACACTTTATCTGCTTCGGACAAAGTATCGTTTTAACGGATATGTGCATGTGAAGGGGATTCCTGGGGCTTCGCAGGAAATTGTGGAGATGATCGGTTATCTTGCGGATCGAATGAGCGTGAATCTGGAATTGCCAACTTCTGAGGGGCTGCGACAGATCGCGCCGAACAAGGTGCGCCGCAATATCTTGTCGCCGATGCGACAGATTCAGAACGGAATCGAGGAGAGTCGGCATCATCACGGTGTGACCAGCATGAAAAGCCGCGTCTACATTGATGAGAAGTCATATTATAACCAGATGGCGGAAATACGGGACAGTTATGACCGGTTGATCGATTATCAGCAGGGGGTCGCTGCGATTGCACAGAAGAAGGCGAATCAGGTTGCTGAGAAACACTGGAAGTTGCGGACGGTTCCGCAGACACAAGTGGGATTGGCACATCCGGACCGGTATTTTGTACCGGCCGGACAGAGTACGCAGATGATCATTGGGGCAACTGGAGAAACGGACTATCAGATTATGGCGGTATCGGAAGCTCTGTATCAGAGATTTGCGATGAAGCGGGTGTTCTATTCCGCTTTTATCAATGTCAATCAGGACAGTGCGCTGCCGGATACGCCGGACGGACCTCCGCTTCTGCGCGAGCATAGGCTTTATCAGGCGGATTTTCTCCTTCGTTTTTACGGGTTTCAGACGGACGAACTGCTCTCGGAAAAGCATCCGAATTTCAATGAACTGATTGACCCGAAGTGTGACTGGGCGGTGCACCACTTGGAACAGTTTCCGGTGGAGATCAATAAAGCGGATTACTATACGCTTCTTCGTGTGCCGGGAATCGGAACGAAGAGTGCGAAGCGGATCCTTGCTGCCAGACGGTTTGCGCAGCTTGATTTTTCCGACATTAAGAAGATGGGCGTTGTATTGAAACGAGCCGTGTATTTTATTACTTGCAAGGGAAGAATGATGTACCCGACGAAGATTGAGGAAGGATATATCACAAGGCATCTGATTTATAATGAGAAGCCTGCACAGATGCTGCTTTCCGACGGAACGAGCGTGGGCTATGAGCAGATGACATTACTGGACTATATGGGGCAGATGGGGATTGCACAGTAAGAAAGTGGTTGGAGAACCGGATGATGTGAATTATGATTCCATGTTGATCGGGAAAGGACAGAGTGGAAAGAAGGTGGATAGAATGAGTCGTGAACTGACATTGCGCTGCGAGGATTCTTTAGATGGAATTTTTACCGCGATCTATGATGCGTTTGTCTATAAGAATCAGATAGAGCGTCCCTATACGGACAGTATTAAGATTGCAATCGGAGAAGGAAATCTGACTCTTTTTTCAACGGAACTTGCGGTCGCAAAGGATCCGATTAAGGTGGAGAAAACGGTACAGACGATCCAGAGACGATTGGGATATTCGGTATATGAGACACTCCTTGAGGCATTATGTCACTTTGATGAGGAGCGTGCCAGTGTCGTGCTTGGGTATCTGGTGCGGGCGTTTGGGAGCGGGCATAGTATTGCGGATCATTTGTCGGATCCGTATGTGATGCTGTCTCTTATACACATCTCCGAGCCCACGAGACGCGTAGTAATCTCG
>URQG01000326.1 GCA_900549895.1 uncultured Lachnobacterium sp. | reverse complement strand
GTGTATAAGAGACAGGGAGAATAAAACAATGAAAGAGATTCTTAGTAAATTAGTAGATGGAAACAACCTGACAAAAGAAGAAGCAATGCATGCACAGGAACTGATCCTGACCGGACAGGCAACACCGGCTCAGATCGCATGCTTCCTTACGGCACTCCGCATAAAAGGAGAGACACTTGACGAACTCACCGGTCTGGCAACTGTTTTACGCGACAAGGCGCAGACAATCTCTCCAAAACTTGATAATTATGTGGATTTTGTTGGAACAGGCGGAGACTGTACCTATTCCTTTAATATTTCTACAACTTCGGCATTTGTTGTCGCAGCTGCAGGCCTTCCGGTTGCAAAGCATGGAAACCGTTCCATTTCTTCCAAGAGTGGTTCCGGAGATGTGCTTGAGGCACTTGGAGTTAACATTTCCGCTGATCCAAAGATCGTAGAAGAATGTGTTGAAAAAGTCGGAATCGGATTCATGTTTGCTCCGCATTTTAACCCGGCAATGAAATATGTCGGACCGGTCAGAAATGAGCTGGGAATCCGCACGGTGTTTAATACATTAGGACCTCTGTCCAATCCTTCACGCGCTAAAGCGATGGTTGTCGGCGTGTATTCACCAAAACTGACAGAGATTATGGCCGGAGCAATGATGAATCTTGGTGTTGAGAGAGGATTTGTTGTAAGCGGACATGACAATATGGATGAGTTTACACTGACCGGATCAAGCACGGTATCCGAGATCAAAGACGGAAAAGTAACGACATATGAAGTGACACCGGAACAGTTCGGCTTATCATGCTGCAAGCTTGAGGATCTGCAGGGCGGCGATGGGGCTGTCAATGCACAGATTACAAAAAATATCCTCTCCGGTAAGGAACAGGGACCAAAGAGAGATATCATCCTATTGAATGCAGGCGCAGCACTCTATATTGGTGGTAAGGCAGATTCCATCAAAGATGGTATTGCTTTGGCGGCACAGACCATTGATTCCGGTAAGGGACTTGAGGTTATTGAAAATCTTGTAAAGCTTACCAATGCATAGTTTTATGTAATGATCAGTTTTGCAATCTGCCATACGGTGGCATGATTATGATCCTGTTCTAAATAGAAATGGTTGGATGCAAAAAGAGGATTGTTAAGATTGTTAACTTGAAAAATAAAACAGGTTGACAATCGGCGCAAGATGTCATAATATAGTCTTCGGAATAAAACGCATACGAAAGATATGCCAAGGAGGACATTATGAAATTGAACGTTAGAACTATTTGTATGATCGCATTGCTTACAGCGGTAACGTCTGTATTATCCATTATGCAGATTCCGACACCTTGGGGTGTACCGTTTACATTACAGACAGCTGCTATGGCATTGAGTGGTTATTTGCTCGGTGAAAAGTATGGCACAGTCTCTACAATCCTTTATGTATTGCTTGGAACGATCGGTGTTCCGGTATTTGCAGGAATGTCAGCAGGGCCTGGAGTCTTATTTGGCGCCACAGGAGGATATATTTTCGGATTTATTTTTATGACTCTTTTATGTGGAATCGGAAGAGCTCACATGAAAAAAGGCGCAGCCGGAGTTGTATGGCTCGTTGTATTTTCGGCACTCGGACTTGCTGCATGCCATATTTTGGGAATTATTCAGCTTAAGTTTGTAGCAAAAATGACCTGGGCAAATGCAGCACTTGTCGGATCTGTTCCATATCTTTTAAAGGATATTGCTTCCATGATCGGAGCTTACATTGTTGCAGTTGCCATCCGTCAGGCTTTAAAATCAACAAGCCTGTTTGATTGGGAGAATAAGAATAAAGCCAATGCCTAAAGAAAAAGAATTTCGTGTGCACCATATTTTATGCACGCAACTGTATCAGGGTCTTGGATACAGCGGAGATTTCTGTACCAACATGACTGCGGTTGTATCGGATCTTCGGACTCATCCAAAACAGAGATTACGGCTTGTCGCTAAAGGAGATGTGATCTGTGCAAATTGTCCGAATCGTGTCGGCGCAGATCAGTGTACAAACGGAGATAATCATGTTGTGGTGAAGGATCGAGATCTTCTTGAACCGTTGCATCTGATTGAAAATGAAAGTTATACATACAGTGAGTTGTTACAACATTCTCATCAGTATTTGACAGAGTCAGTCTTTGTCGCCAGCTGTGCTAACTGCAATTGGTACAAGCAGGGCATCTGTAAATATGAGGATTTCAATAAAGATATAAATTCGGGTTTGTCGTGATCCGATAGGCTTTCAAAACGGACGATACCGGATGATAAAATAC
>URQG01000325.1 GCA_900549895.1 uncultured Lachnobacterium sp. | reverse complement strand
TGCTGCCTCTGCAGCTGTATATACTTCAAATCCCTGCTCCTCTGCCTTCTTCCAGGACTTGCTGCCCTTGTAGAGACCGATAATGACCTTGCATCCGGAATCTCTTAAGTTCAATGCATGTGCATGTCCCTGGCTTCCGTATCCAATGATGGCAATGGTCTTACCATCCAACAGTGAAAGGTTACAGTCTTCCTGATAAAATATTTTTGCTGACATATCTTTTTCCTCCATTTTTTATACATAGCAACAGCATCTGTGATGTCTGCCGCTCGTTCACAATTAGTATGTATTACAAACTCTGCAGATGTCCGTTTTCGTCGATCATCTTCACATCGGCAGTTCCTCTGGACAGACCGGTAATTCCCGTTCTTGCCAGCTCCAGGATCTCATACCCCTGCAGCAGATCCAGAAATGCATCCAGCTTATCCTGATGTCCGACCAGTTCGATCACCATCGAATCATGGGTGACATCCACGATCTTACCGTGGAAAATCTCGGCAACATTCATAATTGGCTGACGCTGTGTATCCTTTGCCAGAATCTTGACCATAATCAGTTCCCGCGTAACGGAGGAACCCGGTTCAAGTTTCTTGATATCCAAAACATCTTCCAACTTTTCAAGCTGCTTCTCAATCTGTTCCAGAATCTGTTCCTCACCACTCGCCACGATCGTAATTCTTGTATACTTCGGATCCGCGGTCACACCGGATGAAAAACTGTCGATATTGTAGCCTCTGCGGCTGAACAATCCTGATATGCGACTTGTAACGCCTGGATTGTTTTCAACTAAAAGAGATAATGCTTGTCTTCTCATATGAAAACCTTCTACTTTCTTTGCGTTTACTAGATAATAATACTATAATCTGAATTTGTCAAGCAGTATATTTATTATAACTACAAGTTATATATCGAATAACTCCAAACTATTCTAATCCGTTCATTTTATGACGGTTTCAGCAATCAGCATATAAAATAATTCCACATATGCATCATCTGCCGCACATCACGGAAAACTCTTGATCACGCCATTGTAATACTGCATGAGCAAAAGTGCATCCACCAGATCAACCGTTCCGTTTTTATTGACATCGGCAACGGTCTTCTGCTCCTCCGTAAAATACCGCACTTTGTTATAATACTGCACAATATACAAAGCATCAACCAGATCAATCTTTTTATTTCCGTTGATATCCCCCATCATTTCCGACACAAATTTTACCGTTACCGTGGAAGAGACTCTCGATGCTTCAAACGCACTCTCCGCTTGGTCTTTTATATTTATTAAAGATAGCTTTACCGTATCCGTCAACGTCGCAGATGTCTGTGTTATTCCGCTTGGTTTAACCGCAGTAAAGTGAACCACAAAAAGTCCGCCGATATTTTTTATCTCCTGCGAAGCTTTCATATGCGTAATAACATTATTTCCACCGGATTCCGTCGAATACGATTCCACCGATAACATATTTTTAAGATTTGATTCGATCGATACCGACTGAAAAGAAAGCTTTGTCTTATCAAATTCCACAAGCAGATCAAGGCTTATAACCCCTTCATTCAATGAGCAGGATACCGGAACCTCTACCATCGTTCCGCTAGCTGTTACATCTTTTGTTGTAAGTGTAAGCTTCTTTATTTTACTGTTTTTTAAAGTGATCGTCAGTCCTGATGGATAATTTTCCACATCGGTATTCCTATTGGTCTTATAAACGATTGGATGTTCCAGACTGATCTTAGTTGTGTCCACGGACTTTTTTACCACAAGACGGACTGTAAGTACAACCCCTTGCGTTTTATCAGGCATAATTACCGGCTTTGTACTGTTCTCCCAATATGCACCTATACTTTTTGCAGACGGTGAATAAGAAGATCTCCAATTCCCCTGATTTGTTTCATCTTCGGGGACAAAATCAGACGGTAATATATTTCCTGCATCGAGGTTTTCAAACACATCGGTATCATAATTGAGATATCCAAAAAAACCAAATGTCTCGGTATTGTGAATCGCAAATTTCACATCAACCGTGTCACCTTTATTAAGCGACTTGGAATCACTCGACATCTCCAAAATCTTATCTTCTGTCACAGCGTTTTGTTTCTCTGTTTCCGCAGCATATGCCGACATTGGCATCTCTCCTGCGACAAACAAAAACGCTGCTATCATATATGCAATTGTCCATCGTAATTTTTCACAAGCAATCCTCATACTCGAAACCACTCCCACCACATTCGCCTATACCTGTCTCTTATACACATCTGACGCTGCCGACGATCTTACGCGTGTAGA
>URQG01000324.1 GCA_900549895.1 uncultured Lachnobacterium sp. | reverse complement strand
AGGGTTTGAGATATCTAAGGAGCAGATGGAATGAGGGAAAAATATGAGAGTCTTTCTTTGGTCGTACTTAAGGATCTGGCAAAGGCAAGAGGAATCAAAGGCGTTTCCGCTATGAAAAAAAGCGAGCTTGTCGAACGAATGTTACAGGAGGACGAACAGGACAAACTTAAGAATTCGGCTGCCCATGCGCAGGAGGAACCAAAGTCAGAGCTGGCGGGTGAAGAAAAAAGGGATGCTTATAAGGCAAAAGAAGACCATGGTTCGATCGCAGTCAAGGAGGACATCGCTAACCTTGACAGTGGCTGTACCGTAAGTGGAATTCTCGAAGTGCTGACGGAAGGATATGGATTTATTCGTTGTGAAAATTATCTTCCAGGGGAACATGATGTTTATGTTGCTCCATCACAGATCCGCAGATTTAATTTAAAGACGGGAGATATTGTAACCGGTAATACAAGAATCAAGACTTCGGAAAAGGAGAAGTTCTCTGCATTGTTATTTGTGACATCTGTAAATGGATATCATCCTTCTGAGGCACAGAGACGTCCGAATTTTGAGGATCTGACTCCGATTTTCCCCAATGAGCGTCTGCGCCTTGAGCGTCCGGGCGGTTCGGTTGCGATGCGCGTTGTGGATGTAGTATCTCCAATCGGTAAGGGACAGCGAGGCATGATCGTTTCCCAGCCTAAAGCAGGTAAGACAACACTTCTTAAGGAGATTGCAAAGTCAATTAAGACAAACAATCCGGAGATGCATCTGATTATCTTACTGATCGACGAGCGACCGGAGGAAGTTACGGATATTAAGGAAGCGATTGAAGGAAAAAATGTGGAGGTTATTTACTCGACATTTGATGAGACTGCAGAACATCATAAAAGGGTGTCTGAGATGGTGATTGAGCGTGCAAAGCGTTTGGTGGAGCATAAGAAGGATGTCATGATCCTGCTTGACAGTATTACAAGACTTGCGCGTGCGTACAACCTGACCTGTACACCGAGCGGACGTACATTATCCGGTGGTCTTGATCCGGCGGCGCTCCACATGCCGAAGAGATTTTTTGGTGCTGCCCGTAATATGAGAGAGGGTGGAAGTCTTACCATTCTTGCAACAGCGCTGGTTGAGACCGGAAGTAAGATGGATGATGTGGTATTTGAGGAGTTTAAGGGAACCGGTAACATGGAACTTGTACTGGACCGTAAACTTTCCGAGAAGAGAATTTTCCCGGCGGTCGATATTGTGAAGTCCGGCACCAGACGTGATGATCTGCTTCTTGATCCGGACGAGCAGGAAGGTGTGGAGAATATGCGCCGTGCATTAAACGGAATGCGTTCCGATGAGGCTGTTGAGAATATTCTCAACATGTTTGCACATACCAAGAACAATGCGGAATTTATCAATATGGTGCGCAAAAATCGTATTTTGTAAAATATGATATGAATTGCAAAATACCTATTGCAATAAGAGAATGCGTATGCTACAATAAATAAGCTGTTTATCGGGATGTAAACGGACGAAAGTGTCGCTCTTGTAACAAGTATCATATGCGGATCGGGCATACGGGTATAAAGAGTGTATTCATAAGTCAATCAGAGATTGAGCAGGGAGCACATGCATGAAAGTCGCTTTGCGAGGCAAGTGCATAGGTAACCAATCAGAGATTGATAACAATAAACGATAAGAATAGAAGAGGTGAAAATCATGAGAGAAGGAATCCATCCAGATTATTATCAGGCAACTGTAACATGCAACTGTGGTAACACATTTGTTACTGGTTCTACAAAGCCAGATATCCACGTAGAAATCTGTTCTAAGTGTCATCCATTCTATACTGGACAGCAGAAGGCTAACCAGGCTCGTGGACGTATCGAACAGTTCAACAAGAAGTATGGCATGAAATAGAATTGAGCGATTTTCTAAAAAGGTTGAGGCTGCGATATGCCTCAACCTTTTTCGCTATTATAGAAAGTATATGTTCGATTCACAGACGTATGGTTTTGGCACAGAATGAATGTATATACAGATATTCAGGTGTCAGAGGGTAGAAGTATGAAGTATTCAGGTGTTGGTGGTCAGGCTGTCATGGAAGGTGTAATGATGAAGAACCAGGATCGTTACGCAGTAGCAGTAAGAAAGCCTGATCATAAGATCGATGTCAAAGTAGAGAATTACAAGAGTACGATCAAAAATGAGAAGATAAGGCACTTGCCGATCGTTCGCGGTGTCGTAAATTTCGTGGAATCATTGATTCTTGGAATGAGTACACTTACTGTCTCTTATACACATCTG
>URQG01000323.1 GCA_900549895.1 uncultured Lachnobacterium sp. | reverse complement strand
GTATAAAAATGTTTCATTATTTAAAAAAATATTGTAGAATAGAGGTAATTTGGCGGATTCCTTAGAATCCAGGAAGGAAACAGTTATGAGAAAAATGCAAATGAGAAAACGTTCGCTTGCAGTCA
This sequence comes from uncultured Lachnobacterium sp., assembly GCA_900549895.1. GTDB lineage: Bacteria > Bacillota > Clostridia > Lachnospirales > Lachnospiraceae > Roseburia. The sequence continues at coordinate 2,163 of URQG01000323.1, read as the reverse complement.
TGCTTCTTGCAGCCCTGATGCTGCTTACGCTTACAGCCTGCGGACAAAAGAAAGAGGATACGGCTTCGCAAAAGACCATATCCGGAGTTGACGATCTCGAAGGATCAAAGATCGGTGTACAGATCGGTACGGTGGGTGATACTTATGCTTCCGATTATGAAGGCGACGATGCGGGAACAGAAGTCGTGCGCTATAATAAGGGTGCTGATGCCGTACAGGCCTTGAAGCAGAACAAGATTGACAGTGTCATTATTGATGAGCAGACAGCAATCGCATTCGTTGACAAAAATCAGGAACTTAAGATTCTTGATGAAGAGTTTACAAATGAAGAATATGCAATCTGTGTTGCAAAAGGCAATGATGATCTCTTAAACAAGATTAACGGAGCATTGGATGAAATTAAGCAGGATGGTACGTTGCAGAAGATCACCGATAATTATATCGGTGACAATGTTGGAAAATCTCCGTATGTATCACCGGATGATGTGACAAGAGACAATGGAACCCTCACGATGGCGACAAACGCTGCTTTTCCACCATATGAGTATTATGAGAATGGAAAAATTATCGGAATTGATGCAGACATGGCGCAGGCAATCTGCGACAGACTTGGCATGAATCTCGTGATTTCGGATATGGAATTTGATTCCATCATTGCTGCGGTGCAATCCGGTAAAGCGGACTTTGGAGCGGCCGGTTTAACCGTTACGGAAGATCGCTTAAAGAATATTGATTTTTCTGAATCCTATACAACTTCAAAACAGGTTATTATTGTAAATACCGGTGAAAAAGTTACAAAACAGGGATTTGTACAGAAGTTTCAACAGGTGTTTATAGAAAAGGGACGCTGGAAGTACATTCCAAAGGGTCTCGGCATCACAATCCTTATTACGCTATTTGCGGGATTGATCGGTATTATGCTTGGGTTTGTATTTGCAATCATTCGTGTTGCCAACGACCGCAATGAAGAAAAGTCGATCGGTATACGCATTTTAAATGTGCTGGTTAAAATCTATCTGACCATCTTTAGAGGAACTCCTATGATGGTTCAGCTTCTTATCGCTTACTTTGTTGTTTTTGCTACTGTAAAAGCAAATCCGGTTATGACAGCCATCATTGCATTTGGATTGAATTCCGGCGCATACGTTTCGGAAGCAATCCGTGCGGGAATTATGTCGGTTGAAATCGGACAGTTTGAGGCAGGACGAAGCCTTGGATTTTCATATGGACAGACCATGCGCCATATTATCCTTCCGCAGGCAGTTAAGAACTCGCTTCCTGCAATCTTTAACGAGTTTATTGCTTTGTTGAAGGAGAGCGCGATCGTTGGATACATTGGTCTTGTCGATCTGACGAAGGCCGGAGATATCATCCGAAGCAATACCTATGAGGCATTCATGCCACTGATCGCAGTAGCACTCGTATACCTTGTGATCGTTATGTTTATGACATCCATGGTTGGTCGTCTGGAAAGGAGACTGAAAAAAGATGCAAGATAGAGAATTATTGATTGAAGTAAAAGATTTATGTAAATCATATGGGTATCACATGGTCCTCGAAAATTTGAATACGAATATCTATCGTGGTGAAGTGATCGCCATCGTTGGTCCTTCCGGCTGTGGTAAGTCCACGTTTTTACGTTCACTTAATTTATTGGAACATCCGGAAGCAGGACAGATTATTTTTGAGGGAACGGATCTTCTTGACAAGAAAACGAATATTAATGAAGTGCGTCAGAAGATCGGTATGGTGTTTCAACAGTTTAATCTGTTTCCGAATATGACGGTGAAAGAAAATATCATGCTTGCTCCGATGAAGCTGAAAAAAGTATCGAAAGAAGATGCGTCGAATGAAGCGATGCGTCTTTTGGAGAGGGTTGGACTGGCAGAAAAAGCAGATGCTTATCCGAGTACTTTATCCGGTGGACAGAAGCAGCGTATCGCGATCGCGCGTACGATGGCAATGAATCCGGATGTGATCCTTTTCGACGAGCCGACTTCCGCACTTGATCCCGAGATGGTGGGAGAGGTTCTCGCAATCATGAAGGAACTTGCGGAGGACGGAATGACTATGATCGTTGTTACGCATGAGATGGCTTTTGCCCGGGAAGTTGCGAACCGTGTGCTTTTTATCTGTCTCTTATACACATCTCCGAGCCCACGA
>URQG01000322.1 GCA_900549895.1 uncultured Lachnobacterium sp. | reverse complement strand
CCTTAAATCTTTCATTTTTGAATTCTACAAAAATTTGAATTGCAAGAATCGTCCATTTTTCGCTTTTTATGGCAAATTGTCTTATTAAGTCTAACGAATCAATAACAATATATATCTCTGCTTTTCTATTTCTTCTCAGCACTGTAAATATTGTGTTCCGAACAATTTCTATTGATCGATTACCCTTTTCAAAATCCGGCATTACAACTGTTGCAGATTTAAGAAAATTCACAAAATCTTTTATGTACTCTTCACCCAAATCTTTTTCAATACAACAGCCTAAAAGGAAAAGATATCCATCCGACATATCATAATTTGATAAGCATCCAAAATATTTGGCATTGCTTTTCATTGAAGTTAGAGTACATTTCAAATATTCTTGCGAGGTTTTTGATTCTATACTTGTTCTAACAATTTCCACAAGTGCATGGTAATATCTATCCTGTAACTCCCTATTTCCGTTTTTGCACAAAATACATAATTCGTTCATCAACGTATTGGTGTATTTTTCGTACTGATTTATCATTCCCAACTTTATGCACATTGTAAGCTGAGACACCACGTTTCGAACTGCAGTGGTCTGTGTTTTTCGATCTGCTGTCATTTCAGTATCTCTCGCAAGAGATATAGAATGTTCAAATGTATTATCCATTGCCTCGGAAATTTGTTTTGATTTGCTATCACCATTAATAATCGACGTTTGACTTCCCTTCATTGACTCAAGGAAAACCTTATTGCTTTCCTCACAAATGATTTGGCACACATACAGTTCATTTCTAGCGACACACTCATTATATGTTTTTTCAAGAATCTTCAATTTGGCCTTTAGTGCTTTAGAATCCTCTAACAAGCCCTTTGTGTTTAAAATATCTTTAACATATGTCCGGGTACATTCTGTCAAAGATGTTTTATAGTGTAGCGAGTATGCAAAATAAAAGAGCCAAATAAATATACCCACTCCACAAACAGATAGTACAGCATCAGAGAATCGCCCCATTTTCACTACCATTTCAACAACGCAGAAAAAAAGATATAAGGCAATCGCTGTACCAAAATTGGCATATCGAGGTTTTATCTGATTCAAAACCAATTCTGACGGAAATCTATTTATGTAAACTTGAATATAAACCAGCAGTGCTGATATAAATATTCCCACAAAAGAGATAACTGACGAAAACATCAAAGAAACAACGTCCGTGTTTTCATCAAATGCAGAAAAAAGTCCATTTACTTTAGCAACAAATTTGGGCGTAGCCAATGGCATCCCCCATGTAATCAAAGCAACAATTACACCAAGTATCAAAGCGCTTTTCGCACATGCAAGCCATCGTGTTACTATTTTTAAACCCTTTAATACTTTCTGCTTCATCGCCAATTTCACCTCTTGTTTATTATTATTTATCACTTAATCTTCGCCAACACATCCTTAAAGATCTCATAGTTATGCTTCACACCATCGTCCAGATCAATCTTAATCATCTGATCCGCCAGCGCGTGAACTTTTTCCTCATACTGATGCAGCTCAGTGTCCTGCGCCTGCACTTTGTTCAGTTGCTTAGTCAGCTTGACACGTTCGCTGGTGCTGGTGGCAGCGGCCACTTGTTTTTCCAAACCTTCGATGGCAGTACGGTAACGTGCCTGCTGCTCGTGGACATAATCGGTACGGATGCGTGCAATGGTATCCGGCTGGTAGCGGTGCAGGTAGATCAGGCACTTAAAGCCGTTCTTCTTGCCGCTGTCAAACAGCCAGTAGATGGGGCGCTTCTGATAAATCTTGCAGTGGTCGGCATAGAAATCGTTCAGGAAGTAGTTGCGGATGACCTCTTTCGGCTGCCCCTTGCCGCCCAGTGCGTTTGCAATAAAGCGCAGATTATCTTCCAGCGAGCTGTCACCGTATACCACCCGCACAAACTCCACAAAGCGGCCCATCATGTCATCTTCAAAGTATTCGTCGTCACAGATGGGAATAATACCGTCTGCATCCGGCTTATAGATATTGTATTTGCCATCGTCCCATGTACCGCCTGCGTAGGCAAGACCATCATAGGTGGGAGAGTAGCGACCAAACATACAGCCCACAGCGTAGGAGATAAAGGAGCGCACATCCCGGCCAAGGTCTGCTTTGCGCACGGTCACATCCTTATCTTCTACTTCCGGGGTCAGTTCATCCTGCAAGCCGTAAATATCAATAAAAATACGGTTCAGTTCTTCCTCGTTGGCTTTCAGCTTCTCAAAGCGTTCTTCACATTCGCCAGCCCAAATATCATCGCCTCTCTCTTATACACATCTCCGA
>URQG01000321.1 GCA_900549895.1 uncultured Lachnobacterium sp. | reverse complement strand
CTAATATATTCATATAAAAATCATAGCAGATGTGATTCCCTAAGTAAAGAAAAATGATAGAATAGTACCGGTTTTGCAACGGATATGACAAGATTATGAGGGGTGTAGCGCGTATACTTGAAACATAAAAGCAAATTATGTATGTAGCATCAGCCGGGCGATACCTCAAAGAGGCAATGCAATATGCGAGGGAAACTTTAAATGAGCTGATGTTCCATTTGGGAGGAGAACGACAATGACATTATCAAAGGCTGTATCAAGAAAGTACAACAAGACAATTGAAAAATGCAGTAACGAAGAAATTTATATTGCATTGCTTGAGATGACCAAGCAGATGGCAGAAGACAAGGTAAGCAATGAGGGAAAGAAGAAATTATATTATATTTCCGCTGAGTTCTTAATCGGAAAACTTCTTTCAAACAACCTGATCAACCTTGGAATCTATGAGCAGGTTCGTTCCGAACTTGAGGCATCCGGCAAGAGCCTTGCCGAGATCGAGGAGATCGAGCTTGAGCCTTCACTCGGTAATGGTGGACTGGGACGTTTGGCAGCTTGTTTCCTTGATTCGATCGCAACGCTCGGACTGAATGGAGACGGTGTGGGACTCAATTACCATTATGGCCTTTTCAAGCAGGTATTTGATCATAACTTACAGAAAGAGACTCCGAACCCATGGATCACTCCGGAGAGCTGGCTGACGAAGACGGATATCACTTATCCGGTTCAGTTCGGTGGATTTACTGTACAGTCCCGTCTGTATGACATCGACGTAGTTGGTTATAACAACCGTACAACAAAGCTTCATCTGTTTGACATTGAGTCCGTTGATGAGAGCATCGTTGGCGATACGATTGATTTCAATAAAGAAGAGATCGAGAAGAACCTGACATTATTCCTGTATCCGGATGATTCCGATGATAAGGGACGCCTGCTTCGTGTATACCAGCAGTATTTCATGGTAAGCAATGCCGCAAGACTGATCCTTGATGAGTCCGTAGCAAGAGGTTCAAACCTTCACGATCTTGCAGAATATGCAACCGTACAGATCAATGATACACATCCTTCTATGGTAATTCCGGAGCTGATCCGTCAGCTTCAGGAGAGAGGCATCCTTATGGATGAGGCTGTTGAAATCGTTGCTAAGGTATGTGCTTATACAAACCATACAATCCTTGCCGAAGCACTTGAAAAGTGGCCGATCGCATTCCTTGACAAGGCTGTTCCGCAGCTGATGCCGATCATCCGCGAACTTGACAACCGTGTCCGCGCCAAGGTGAGCGACGAGAGCACATACATTATCAAGGACGGACTTGTGCATATGGCACATATGGATATCCATTACGGATACTCTGTAAACGGTGTTGCATACCTGCACACAGAGATTCTTAAGAACACAGAGCTGAACAACTTCTACAAGTTATATCCTGAGAAGTTCAATAATAAGACAAACGGTATCACATTCCGCCGCTGGCTGATGGCATGTAACCCTGAGCTTTCAGCACAGATCACAGAGTGGATCGGTGATGGATGGAAGAAGGATGCAAACGAGCTTGAGAAACTTGGCACATTGGCAAATGACGATGCTGCATTAGATAAGCTTCTCAGCATTAAGGCAGGCAAGAAGGCTGACTTAAAGAATTACTTAAAGCAGACACAGGGATTTGATCTTGATGAGAATTCCATCTTCGATATTCAGGTAAAGCGTCTGCATGAGTATAAGCGTCAGCAGATGAACGCACTGTATATCATTCACAAATATCTGGAGATTAAGGGTGGCAAGAAGCCTTCTACACCGCTGACCTTCATTTTTGGTGCAAAGGCTGCACCTGCGTATGTGATCGCTCAGGATATCATTCATCTCCTGCTGGTAATGTCCGACATTATCAATAACGATCCCGAAGTCAGCCCTTACATGAAGCTTGTTATGGTAGAGAACTACAACGTAAGCTATGCCGAGAAGCTGATCCCTGCCTGCGATATCTCCGAGCAGATCTCTCTGGCATCCAAGGAGGCATCCGGAACCGGTAACATGAAGTTCATGTTAAACGGTGCTGTAACACTGGGTACAAGTGACGGTGCAAACGTGGAGATCCACGAGCTGGTAGGTGATGACAATATCTACATCTTCGGTCAGGACAGCGACACTGTCATCAAGCATTACGAGAAGGCAGATTATGTCTCTAAGGACTACTATAAGAAGAGCCCTGTGATCAAAGAGGCTGTAGACTTTATTGTCAGCAAAGAAGTGCTCAAAGTGGGCAAAAAGGAGAACCTGGAGCGTCTGTACAACGAGCTGCTGAAC
>URQG01000320.1 GCA_900549895.1 uncultured Lachnobacterium sp. | reverse complement strand
GTTTTATTCTCCTATGATTTTGCATTCCATGTCAAAATATTCTTTAACCAGCTGATATAATTGTTTCTTTGTTCTCTTATTTTCCAAACTACAATGCATTCAGTTCTTTCTTAAATGTGTTACAGTAATCTGCAGCTACGTTTGCATCAAAATCCGATTCCCGCATCAGATTGATAAAATGCGATCCGACGATTGCGCCGTCGATAATATCTTTCATCGGGCGGACATCTTCTGCCGTGCGGATTCCAAATCCCATCATTACCGGGATTTTGGATACTTTCTTTACCTCGCTCAAATACTCAATCACTTTTTTGTGGAATGTTGCCTCCTGTCCGGTAACGCCCATAGAAGATACACAGTAGACAAATCCTCTCGCATTCTTCAGAATCTTCTTTACACGCTCTCCGGATACCGGAGATGCCAGCTGAATGAGGATTGTCTCATCCGATCCGTTTAATGCCTTCTGCAACTCTTCCTGTTCCTCAAACGGAAGATCCGGAATGATCAGTCCATCCACACCACACTCCATGCATTTCTTTGCAAAAGTCTCCACTCCATAATGAAGAAGTGTATTGTAATACATCATAAATACAATTGGAATCTGCACATTTTCTGCGCGAAGCTCCTGCATACAGGTAAAGGTCTTCGCCAGGTTTGCCCCACCTAAGATTGCATCGTAGGAAGCTGCCTGAATAACCGGTCCGTCCGCAACCGGATCGGAAAATGGAATTCCAAGTTCAATAATATCCGTTCCTGCTTTTTCCTGTGCCTTGATGATTTCCTTGGTCTTATCATAATTCGGAAGACCGGCGGTAATATATGTGATAAATGCTTTCTCATTCTTTTCTTTTAATACGGCAAGTGCCTGCTCGATTCGATTCATTTCTTGTTCCTCCCTAATTCAAATATCCTTCACCTGCAAGATAACTTGCGATCGTGTTGACATCCTTGTCACCTCGTCCGGACAGGCAGACGATCATGCTTTGATCCATCGTCATCTCTTTCGCCTTTTTACATGCATAAGCAACTGCATGTGCACTCTCAATTGCCGGAATGATTCCCTCTAACTTACATAACTCCATCAAAGAGTCCATCGCTTCCACGTCCGTGATCGCCACATACTTTGCACGTCCACTGTCACGCAGATAAGCGTGTTCCGGTCCTACACCCGGATAATCCAGACCGGCTGAGATGGAATGTGCAAGCTGAATGTTTCCGTCCGTATCCTGTAACAGATACGACTTCATTCCGTGTAAGACACCAGGCTCACCGAGTGCCATCGCACTGGCATGCTTTCCGGTCTCAATTCCCAGACCAGCCGCCTCAACGCCAATGAGTTCTACATCCTTCTCATCGATGAAGTCCGCAAACATTCCGATCGAATTGGATCCACCACCGACACAAGCCATAACGACATCCGGATTTCGTCCTTCCACTTCCATATGCTGGCGTTTTGCTTCTCGGCTGATCACACTTTGGAACTCCTTGACCATCTTCGGGTACGGATACGGTCCAACCGCGGAACCGATGACATAGAACGTGTCCTCCGCTGTCTTTGCCCATGTACGGATTGCCTCGTTCGTTGCATCCTTAAGTGTATTGCTTCCGGATTCTACCGATACTACTTTTGCTCCCAGCATCTCCATCCGCATCACGTTTAACTTCTGGCGCTCGATATCCTCCTTGCCCATATAAACGGTGCATTCCATGTCAAAAAGCGCTGCGCCTGTCGCTGTTGCCACACCGTGCTGTCCGGCACCGGTCTCAGCGATCACTTTCGTTTTTCCCATTCTCTTGGCAAGAAGGATCTGTCCGATTACATTGTTGATCTTATGTGCTCCGGTATGATTTAAATCCTCTCTCTTAAGATAGATCTTTGTTCCGTATTTTTCCGACAGACGCTCCGCATAATAAAGCGGTGTCTCTCGTCCGACATACTGCCGCAGATAGTAATGATACTGCTCCATAAATTTCGGATCATGGATAGCTTCCTCGAACGCAGCATCCAGTTCCTCCAAAGTGTTCATCAGCGACTCAGCTACATACTGGCCGCCAAACGGTCCATAATATGCTTTCTTATTCATAGTCTCTCACCTTTCTTATAAATGCATTGATTTTATCCTGGTCCTTGCCATTCGCTCCTTCTACTCCGGAACTGACATCGACGATATCCGGCTGAAACCTTCGGATTCCTTCCATAACATTTGCTTCATTTAATCCGCCTGCCAAAATAAATTTGCGTTTTGCAAAAGCCGGCGTCTTCCGGATCTCATTGTTTTTCTCCCAGTCAAAGGGTTCTCCTCCCC
>URQG01000319.1 GCA_900549895.1 uncultured Lachnobacterium sp. | reverse complement strand
ATCTACACGCGTAAGATCGTCGGCAGCGTCAGATGTGTATAAGAGACAGGTGTGGAGAAGAGGGAAATCTGAAATTATCCATCATCCGAAATGCGGTATTTGCAGTGACCGGTATCGGCGTGATCATTTTATATGCTATGTCCGGAAACACGTATGATTATCATATGACAAGAATGGTCGCAGCCATCATCATTTCCTTCGGATGCTACCTGCCGGTTACTTTATTAAGCAAGAAGAAACCGAAAGTCGGCTTACTGATGATCCCGAAAACCTGCGCCTATATGTGGGTGATAGCAATGGGACTTCAGCTGTTATTTAAATAAAGTGTGCGCTTGCCGCACACTTTCGCGCGCGAGCGGTATGCTCAGCATAAACTTCATTTCCGCGAGCTGCGCATCCCCGCGGAGCGTTCTGATTCATAGGAAGGAATTTCCTATGAATTAAGAAAAGAAGACGGGCACCCCCCCGTCTTCTTTATAGATAATCCGTATATTATTTTTTAAAGCACAATTACAGCAGCATCAAATCCATCTACTTTTCCGTCAAATACGCTATCGGTCAGCAGATTATATTTCTGCGCATACGCATGAAATTCCTTTACACTGCTGCCGCAATTGAAAAGCATTGCGATAGTTTCTTCGCCATTTTTTCTGATCATAACAATCGTATCCTCATCGTCATTTGCGACTGTCTCAATCATTTCGCCCTCTACAATGCATGCATGTGTTTTTCGGATCTGCATAAGCTTCTTATACCATTGATACATTTCCTTGTCCTGGTATTCTTCATCCCAGTACATGCCTCGTCTGCAGTCCGGATCGTTTGCTCCTGGCATGGCATACTCATCGCCATAGTAAATCATAGGCATTCCCGGCAGTAGCAGCTGAAAGGCTGCTGCGAGATGCTGCTTTTTCTTATTATCCTTGCACAGATGTAAAAATCTTGCTGTATCATGGCTGTCAATCAGATTCCACATCAGAGGATAGCACTTTTTGTTTAAGCGACCCTTCAGATATCCAAGATTCTGTACAAACTGACTGACCTGAATCTTTTCGTCTGCAAGCAGATCGATCAGATTCAGGTAAAACGGATAATTCATGACCGTATCCCACTCATCTCCCTCAAGGAAGTCTCCTGCATAGTGCCATACCTCACCAATGATCAGCATATCCTTCTTTACTGCCTTGATGGCCCTTCTGAAATTCTTCCAGAAGAAATGACTGATTTCGTCTCCTACGTCCATTCTCCATCCGTCAATGTCGCATTCCTTAATCCAGTAGCATGCAACATCCGTGATGTATGTTTCAACCTCCGGATTTTTCAGATTCAGCTTTGGCATTCCACCGTAGTAGCCGAAGCATTTGAAGTTTGGGATCTCTCCCCATTCCCCCTTAGGCGGCAGTTCGTCGATAAAATACCAGTCCAGATATTTTGATTTTTCACCCTTTTCCAGTATATCCTGAAATGCAAAAAATTCTCTTCCTGTGTGGTTGTATACCGCATCCAGAACTACCTTCATGCCGCGCTCATGCGCTTTTTGTACGAGCTCCTTGAGATCCTCTGTTGTTCCAAATGAAGGGTCAACCTGATAATAATCAATGGTATCATATTTATGGCACGAATTTGATTGAAAGATAGGTGTCAGATATACCACATCGATTCCCAAATCTTTCATATCATCCAGATGCTCTATGATTCCTCTGAGATTGCCATGCAAATCGTCCATAGGCGTAATCGGCGCCTTATACCACAGCTTTTTGTCCACCGGCTGTGTTGTGGCAAAGCGTGACGGAAAAATCTGATACACGACCTTGTTGGCTGCCCACTGTGGCACCTCAAACATCTCTTCCTCTCTGAGGTTCTGCGGGCAGTCAAACATTCTGTCCCTGTTTGTAATGCACTCCTTGTCAAACTCATAATTGCCGTAATACACCTTTTCGCCCTGCATGTCCGTAAATTCAAAAAAGTATCTCAGACATATCAAATGCATCTGAAGCTGCGCTTCATAATAATCGTGAAACTGCGAAGTGGCTACCTTCTTCATGGGAAGCGTCATTCGCGTATCCTTGCGCTCCATAGGTATATACTTGTCCTCATAGTGGAGGATTACCTCCTTCATATCATCCTTTTTTACCTGCACACGGATCACAAATAAATCTTTATCGATCGCATAGCAGAATCTCTTATCCATATCATGAAAAATAGCTGAATATTCCATATCATACCCCTTTGCACATTTTGTTTACTTGTATTTTATCGTACTTTTTCAAACAATTCTAACACTGTCTCTTATACACATCTGACGCTGCC
>URQG01000318.1 GCA_900549895.1 uncultured Lachnobacterium sp. | reverse complement strand
AATTGAATAACATAATTATGAAATTATCTTGCGGTAATACAGGTAGGAATAGATTACCGGTAAAATGCAGGGAACCGCAATAAGTGCAATCAGTACCCACATATTCTGGAATGGTGCGGTGACAATCATGATGATCCCGCCGATTACCAGACATTTTCCTCCAAACCTATGCGTGCGATACCAGTTTTCAGAATCACATAATGCCCACGAAATGCGAAATCCAATCGTATAGTTCGGTTTTACTTTCGGAATAAAATTTCCCAGGATCAGATAAAGAACTCCAATGATCAACCCACACAGAAATCCCATATCCAACCGATATCCTAAATTATACCCATAGAGTGCATTGCAAACGAAAAGAGATAACAACGGAAAAATCCATAACATCACAGAGTATACTTTTTCACTGATATTCTTTACCTTGGGATCAATATTCATTGCAATCACACACACGACATGTCCCAATAACATGATGAGTGGAAGCGCAAACACCGCGAAAGTTTTGGACGCATATCCATTCGGTTCATTATTGATTCCCCAATGGGTTGCCATCGAATCCGGCAATTGCTTCCACAATAGTAAGCCGATGAAAATCGGAAAAAGCGTTATCATTGACGTAAGTAATATCATTTTTTTATGTTGTCTGATCATGGTCATCTTCTCCTTTTAATTCACTAATCCATAAAATAATCTCCTCCAGCACAGAGGCGTTAAGCTCATAATAGATAAATTTTCCCTCACGTTCATCACGAATCAGATCAGCTTCCTTTAAAACAGACAGATGTCGGGAAATTGCAGCATCCGGTGATAAAAGTTCCACGGAAATATACTGTACAATTTCTTTCATCTGCGCCATTGCCTGCCAAGTCACTTTTACCTTGTATTCTTTATCCATGCACACTAAATCTCCGCTTTTAATTTACGAAATGCATCATCTAAATCCAAAGAATCATCTGCTTTCGCCTGCGCAAGTCCAGTCTGCATCATCATATCAAACTTCTCTTTTGATAATGTATCTCTGGTTGTTAACGTATTAGGAAGCTCTAACGAAAAAGGTACTCCATCTCTCATAATCACCTGTCGATATGCCATATCAATGTCACATATTGCTACTTTAAACATTTTCTCTTTCCTCACCGCACCGCTGTCCGAAAAGGTCCCAGCGGTAATAAGTAATTATTTGCAAAAAAAGCACTGTATCTCAAAAATTTTGAGATACAATTCTTCCATGCTTATATTGTATCGGCAATTCCCATTCGTATATTAAATGCCATAAAATACCTTTCTAAAAATCAGACAGATCAATCGTTTCGGACACTTTTCCCATATTAAAATTTTGGATTGCTCTGTCCATATCTTCTAATGTTTTGGCAGAAATACTATCCGGGACAGTCAATTCTCTGGGCTCAAGCATAATACATCCATTATCATATTCCTTTACATTATAATACTGATACAAAGCGCCTCGAAGAGTGACTCTCTTTTTACTGTCAATATGAACTGTATAGTCTTTTACTGCATTCATGACTTTTACCTCCATAAAACATGGTGGGATATCCCACTTACTATTATAATACTCTCTACTGCTTCCGCCGGAATGATCACGATCGTTCCGCAGAGCACACCGAAACGGACATGCCCGCCTTTTTTCGCATTCTCTCTGCGAAGCATCTCAAAAAACGGAAGCACACCGAGCGCATTCACATCGCTCTCCTCATTGCCGAGCGATTTCTCGTATTCCTTCCGGATGTAATCGGTCAGCACGAGAAGCCGCAGCGCATCACCGGTCGTCTGATACTCATGAAAAACAATATCCCGGATACTATTGCATTTGCCGAGCGAATTTGTCAGAAGCTTCTCGATCGCGGCGCTCTTTGTCATAACCACTTTGCGTTTCTCGATCAGCCCCTGTGCCTTCAACTGATCGGTCAGCATCTCACGGTACGTCTTATCACACATATATGAGTCCGCATCGTCATACAGAAAGCCCTGTAACAAGCATTCCATCCACTCAGTACTCATATTCGGCAAGTGTTTTGCGCCAAGCAGACGCTGCAGTCTTGACGGAAACGGCACATTCCGACTCTGCAAATAGATAAGAATAGAAGAAAGATATGCCGGATCATCCAAAAGCAGATCATCGCTGCTCTGTCCACTCAGTCCCCTGTGCATCCGGATATAGGAAAGCAACTGATCGTCACGCATCAGTGTCTGCATCATCGCCTGGCTGCGCTCCGTGAATTTATGTACCTCCTGCTCCTCCTGTCTCTTATACACATCTCCGAGCCCACGAGACGCGTAGTAATCTCGT
>URQG01000317.1 GCA_900549895.1 uncultured Lachnobacterium sp. | reverse complement strand
GTTTCGTATAGACCGGCTCCGCCGGCTTCTTCCTGGCAAACGTCGAACCGTACCCTTCACCGACTTCCGAACCGTAGCTGCTTCCTCTGCCATTTCCCACACTGCTGCTTCCGTAGCTTGGAACCGAGCGGAACGCTTTACGCGCCTTCTGAAACGTGCTTTCCTGCACCGGTTCGTCATACGAACGCGGCTCATAGATTTCTCCCGACAGAAGTTCCGGTGGAATCTCTTTGACAAAACGCGATACCGCCGCATACTGCGTCTGACCTCTCACCATACGCACACGAGCCGACGTAATGGTAAGATTCTTCATTGCACGGGTAATACCGACATACGCAAGTCTCCGCTCCTCCTCGATCTCCGCCGATGCATGATCACTTGTGATCGACATATAGCTTGGGAAGAGTCCGTCTTCCATTCCCGCAAGATACACGTTTGGGAACTCCAGTCCCTTCGCGCTGTGCAGCGTCATAAGAACCACATAATCACTGTTCTCATCGAGGCTGTCAATGTCTGCGACCAAAGCGACTTCCTCTAAGAACCCGCTGAGTGTCGGATGTTCCTCACCATCCTCGTAATCGCACGCCTTGCTGATCAACTCATCGATATTCTCGATACGAGCCTCTGCCTCATCGGTTCCTTCCGCTTCAAGTTCATGCACATATCCGGTCGTCTCGATGATGTCTCTTAACAGCTCCGATACCGATTTTATCTCCGCCTTGGCACGCATCGCCTGGATAAACAGTACAAACGGCTCTACCTTCGCTGCCGCCTTACCGATGCCCGGAATCTCGGAAGCCTTCGTCAAAGCGGTATAGAAATCGATTCCGTTTGCATCCGCATACGCACTCACACGATTGATCGTTGTCGCACCGATTCCGCGCTTCGGGACATTGATGATACGGCGTACCGCAAGATCATCGTGTCCGTTGTCGATTGTCTTCAGATAAGAAAGAATATCCTTGACCTCCTTACGCGAGTAGAAATTCACGCCACCCACGATCTTGTACGGAATATTCGATGCGATAAAACGCTCCTCGAACAGACGCGACTGCGCATTGGTCCGGTACAATACCGCGCAATCCTTGTACTGATACTCTCCGTTTCGCACATGTCTTGCGATATCACGCGCCACGTAATCCGCTTCCTCCTGCGCGGTATCGAGCTGCTCAAATGTAATCTTGTTACCCTGTCCGTTATCGGTCCATAGGCTTTTGGCCTTACGACCGACGTTGTTGGCGATCACACTGTTTGCCGCATCCAGAATATTCTGTGTGCTTCGGTAATTCTGCTCAAGCTTGATCACCTTGGCATCCGCAAAATGCTTCTCGAAATTCAAAATATTATAAATGTTCGCACCACGGAACTTGTAGATGGACTGGTCATCATCACCAACCACACACAGATTCTTGTATTTCATCGCAAGCAGACGGATCAGTTCAAACTGTGCCGTATTCGTATCCTGATACTCATCCACCATAATATAGCGGAAACGCTCCTGATAGGAATTAAGGACTTCGCCATCCAGCTTGAACAATTCCACCGTCTTCATGATCAGGTCGTCAAAGTCCAAAGCGTTATTCTGGCGCAGCGCCTGCTGATACTCCCGGTACACCTGCGCCTGACGCCTCTTCGTATAATCGCCCGCCGCACGCGTCTCAAACTCGATCGGATCGACAAGCTCATCCTTAGCCGAGGAGATCACAGACAAAAACATTTTCTCTTTATATAATTTGGTATCGATCTCCAATCTCTTGCAGATATCCTTCATCAGTGTTTTCTGATCATCCGCATCATAGATCGTAAAATTCGTGTCATACCCTAACCGGTCAATATATCTGCGCAAAATGCGCACACAGGTCGAGTGGAACGTGGATACCCAGATACTCTCCGATCCGTATCCCACCATTGCATCGATTCGCTCGCGCATCTCGCCTGCAGCTTTATTCGTAAAGGTGATTGCCATAATATTGTATGGATTGACGCCCATCTCGTCGATCAGGTAGGCCGTCCTGTGCGTAAGCACACGCGTCTTACCGGAACCGGCTCCGGCCAGTATCAGCAAAGGTCCTTCTGTGGTCTGTACTGCTTCCTGCTGCTGTTCATTCAGTGAATCAAGTAAATTCATTGTCTGCTCCATTTCGTCACATTTTCTTTGTCATTCGCAGCGCACAATCTAGGTACCTGCTCATTTCTTCATTCAGTATACCATAGTTCTCCAAAATAGAGAACATACATTCTGCTTTTTCCGAAAAAAACATATAAAAAACGCCTTGTCATCTAGTTTTTAATCTGTCTCTTATACACATCTGACGCTGC
>URQG01000316.1 GCA_900549895.1 uncultured Lachnobacterium sp. | reverse complement strand
TCTTTTGGATATTTTGCGATTGTCTCAATAATGTCCGAGGACGGAGTTCCCGGATAACCGGCAACCAGATTCACCCCTGCTGCCAATGCACCGAGCGCAATTGCTCCGTTGCCCATCATATATACATTTTCCATGTGTGTAACTTCCTTTGCATTTTGATATGTGTCTATTGTACAATCTTTCTCAATACGATGCAATACGTTAACGTGTAAAACTATAAGGTA
The DNA here is from genome assembly GCA_900549895.1 of uncultured Lachnobacterium sp. GTDB lineage: Bacteria > Bacillota > Clostridia > Lachnospirales > Lachnospiraceae > Roseburia. The sequence continues at coordinate 2,126 of URQG01000316.1, read as the reverse complement.
ACAAAAAATGCAGATACAAGTTCCATCTCCTTGTATCTGCATAATTGTTAAAGATAAATAAACTATTTCTGATCCTTCGCAATGATTTCATCAATTGTCTTCATCAGCTGCTTATATGCCTCGTCATTATCAATACCGCCCATGATCGGCTCTCCGATAATGTTTCCGTTACGGTCAAGCACGATGGTAGTCGGGAAGGCCATAATGCTTGTTGCATATTTTCCGGCTTCACTGTTGGAATCAAGGGAAAGATTCGTATATTTTGCACCCTGCTTCTCTAAAATACTCTTAGCTTCAGCAATTCCATCCTCATTTCCGTCAAGAGAATCTGTATTGATACCAATTACCTGTCCGCCTTTTTCCTTCAGCTCCTCATTTAATTTATTCAGTTCCGGAAGCTCCTGTACGCATGGAGAACATCCATTAAACCAAAAATTCAAAACCGTGACCGCATTCTTTGAAATGATGCTGCTGTCCACGTCATTTCCATCCAGATCCTTTGCCTGAAACTCCGGAAATACGCTTGCTCCCTCTTTGCCGGAATCCTCATTTGATGCATTCGCACTCTGCTTCTCAAGAAGTGGCTGAAGCTCATCCTCAAGCTTTTTGATTTCTTCAACATCTTCCTTCAAAGACTTGAGTTCATCATCGGTAAACTGATCCTTAATTTTGTCTAAAGCGTTTGCCAGAAAATCTCCGTAATTCATAGTTGCCGCATCCTCGACAGTTGATTTGTCAATGCTGTTAAATACCTTCTCCCATAAAGCCTTATGGTTTTCAAGAATACTGTTCTCTTTCTGTGTCAATTCATTAATCTTTGCATCCAGATCTTCTGCTTCCTGCGTTGACATCTGCGACTCTGTTGCTGTATTTCCCTTGTTAGCAGAATTTCCGCACGCACTGACTCCGAGTACCATCGCTGCAATAAGCAGCATCACTGTTAATTTTTTCATTTTATTCTCCTTTATTCATTGTTTGATTTCATTTGCTTTCCTGAACGTTTTTACTCATGGGAAGCTTTCTTGTCATTCGATTTCGAATTTCCAAATCCATATTGATAGTGAATTGCTTCCGTCGGGCATTCCTTTATGCACATGCCACAGCGGATACATTCCGTATGATTCGGATGCTTTGTGACATCCACGTCCATCTTGCAGGCTCTCTCACATTTGCCGCAGGATACACATTTATCCTCATCCACCTTCATCTGCAGAAGAGATACTTTGTTAAAGAGTGCATAAACTGCACCGAGCGGACAGATCCATTTACAAAACGGGCGATAAAACATAAGGCTTAAAACGACAAACGTAATAAGTATGCCGAATTTCCATGTAAACAGTTTGCCAAGGGCCGCTCTGATACTCACATTGGCAATCGAAAGCGGAATCGCTCCTTCCAGCACTCCCTGCGGGCAAAGATATTTACAGAAAAACGGATTTCCCATTCCCAGTGAATTTGTCACCAGAAGGGGTAGTAAAATAACAAAAATCAACAACACACCATATTTTATATAGCGAAGCGGCTTAAGCTTTTTCGTTGAAAATTTCTTAAACGGTATCTTATGCAGCAACTCCTGAAACCATCCGAACGGACATAAAAATCCGCACACAAATCGTCCGAGCAAAACGCCGATCAATATAAAAAATCCCGTTATGTAATAAGAAAATTTAAACTTCGAAGAACCGATTACAGCCTGAAAAGCACCGATCGGACACGCCCCGGATGCAGCCGGACAGGAATAACAATTCAGTCCCGGTACACAGACGGTCTTTGCATCCCCTCTGTAAATCTCTCCTTTAAAGAAGTTCGGCAGATGAATATTGGTAAGAATCGTTGCCACGGCCTGAATCCATCCCCGAAAGCGCGCCAGAAACTGTGATATTTTATGTTTTTTCTTATCCAATTCCAACACACTCCAGACATAATTTGATTACCTTTGAGAGTACCGTGGCTGCCTCCCCGCGCATCGCACCGTATCCGATCATCAGGATCGCTGCTGCCAGAAGCGTGATCTGCGCTGCTGCTCTGTTTATCTGTTTCATATCCTTTCCCTTCCTAAGTTTTAACATTTTGTCGTTGTTTACGATCTGTCTCTTATACACATCTGACGCTGCCGACGATCTTAC
>URQG01000315.1 GCA_900549895.1 uncultured Lachnobacterium sp. | reverse complement strand
GCATAAAATTACCATTGTGAACAAACCCATACGCGGTATATAACTTCACACCCATATCAGAAGCTGTAATCTGAATCGTTCCACAACCATAATTCCTAGCTTCTTCGATAACTCTGTTTAGAAGTTCTTTCGCGATTCCTTTTCTCCTATAATTCTTATCCGTAAACATACTGGACAAAAGCCCCATCTTTCCACTCGGGCATCCGAAATATGGCGGTTTTTCTACAAATGACATACCACTTGTGCCAATAATTTTGCCGTCGTCTAATGCAATCCACGAAACAAATGTACTGTCTTTCATATGTCTCATATAATAATCGCGTAGTGCCGGTTTCAAATCGATATCCTCTTTGGCACCTTCTTCTCTTAACTGATTGATTCTCATGTCAATGAATGTTTCCAGTTCTTGTTCACTCAATTTTCTATACTCTATTCCCAATTTGCCCATCTCTTAATTTGCATCATCCATCTCTATCTTTTGAATAGACTGGAATCGAATTTTCTCTCCATCCAAATTTACATTACAAATATATCCCGCACCATTGGCAACCTGATAATCAAAATACTCCCCGCCGCCAAAGGCGCTGCATAAAGCCATAATCGTTCCACCATGCACAACAAGACCTATCGTATGCGAACCTTTTTCGGACTGCAGTAGTTCATTATCATTCCTGTTGAAATAAGCTTTGCTCTGTAAAAGCACCTCACTCATTCCCTTGCAACATCGCTGTATAAACTCTTCCCGACTCTCTCCATTCGGAAATGCAATCGTTCCACCGCTGTCGATCCACGCCTGATAATCTGGATTACCATTTAACTCTTTATAGTTCTTTCCCTCGAAATTTCCAAAGTCCATCTCCCGAAGTGGATCCACTACAACTGGTTTCTGATCCGGATAGATGATTTCCGCGGTCTCTATGCAACGCTTCATCGGACTTGTAAACAACCGGTCAATCCTTGGATAACAATTTGCTTCCGCCGATAGTTTCTCTTTTGCTTCCGAGCTAAGTGGCTCATCCGTGCGACCAATATACCGGTGCTCTTTATTGCCTTCCGTCGCTCCATGCCGGATCAGCACCAGCTTTATTTGATTTTCTGCCCGATTCCGCATAGGACACGCACCACCTCATCCGCCTGACTTGCGAGCGTAATCAACATTCTTCCGGTTCTCTCCCGATAATCACGCTCAAACGCATCAACCGGAACAATTCCGTTGCCAATTTCATCACTGATGATCACAAAACGCACACCTTTTTTCAGGAAAGCCTCCAGTTCTTCTTCCGGATTTCTGTTCTCTTTCAGTTCTTTGTTTACCCAATTATGAAAATGGTTGACAATCAACCATTCATTCTTCTTGGTCAGATTAAAAAGTTCTCCCTCATCGGGAAACACGCCATCATAGATCTGATAATTTTCATCCGTCATGTGTTGCAAAACATAATTCAATTTTCCCTGTGCTCTTCCACCGATTACAAGTTTCATTTCTTCATCCTTAATTTCACGCTTTGATACGTTTTTCCATATTGATCCAATGCTTCTGCGCAACAATTTGTTGTATAATTTTAATTCGTTATACTACAAAATCACATATCCCGCAATTGCAGCAGCCACCACCATCGCCGTCTCACAGATCACAACAAAATACCCTGCCGTATCTCCGGTGATTCCACCGAATTCCTTCTTGCTCCGGTACTCATAATAATAGTACGATACAAATGCAGCCACAACAACAGCGATTCCAATTTTCCATGAGATCCAAAACATACCTGCCATGCAGATGACTCCTTGTACCAAGAGCGTGCCTTTTACAATGCGCCCCTGTGCATGACTTGCTGCTTCAAAAAGCATGCCATCCCCCCGCGCAGACGGAAGCGTCACCACACCGATTCCGCTCAGGCACCGTGCAAACGCAAAACCGATACAGACGATCAGAAGCGCCTTCGTATCATAAATCTCGGAGAACGCACCTGCATAGATCAAACCGCAGGCAGCCAGCATAATGACTGCAAATGCGCCAATATGCGAATCCTTTAAGATTTCCAGCTTTCGTGCCCTCGGCTGATACGAATGCGGTGCATCCATCGTATCCATGAATCCGTCCACATGGAATCCACCTGTGACAAGAATCGGAATCGCCACCGCAAACAACACGTACGCAATTCGTCCAACCTGAAACGCCGCACAAAATCTATTCCATAAATACAGACACGCACCAATGACCGCTCCCACCCACGGGAAAAAGCAAAGCATGTACTGCATATCTTCTTCTTTCCATTCAAACTGTGGCATCGGAATCTTCGAGTACATCGAAAATGCCACAATGCACGATTTTATCACTCGCATAGGTTCTACTC
>URQG01000314.1 GCA_900549895.1 uncultured Lachnobacterium sp. | reverse complement strand
CGAGATTACTACGCGTCTCGTGGGCTCGGAGATGTGTATAAGAGACAGCTCCATAGCAGTTCCGATCATACTAAATAATATTATTGCACAGTTTCAGATGATTATTGACCGAATTTTTCTCGGTCATGCAAATGATCTGTATATGAGTGCACTAGGTAATGTGTCTTCGCCGGTGTGGACGACAATGTCTTTTTGCAATTCACTGGTTATGGGGGCGTCCATTCTGATCAGCCAAAGTGTCGGTGCCGGAAAAAAGGATGGGATAGGAGAATATGCGGGAGCCATGATGAAATACAATAATATCATTCCCGTGTTTTTGTTTTTCTTCTGGATGATTTTTCCGAAGCCGGTTTTTATGCTTTTGGGCGTAGCGGATAATGTGATGCCTTTGTGCTTGAGTTATGTCAGATGGTATGCACCATTGTTTCTGTTGGTTGGACTCAGTGGATCACTTGGGGTTATATTACAGACATCGAATTACACGAAGCCATTGGTCGTATATGGAATCATTCGATCCGGAATCAATATTATCTTGGATTATGTGCTGATCTTCGGAAAGTTTGGATTGCCGGCACTCGGAATTCAGGGTGCGGCGATCGGAACCGTGATCGCGGAGTATCTGGGTGCAATCTATATTGCTTTTGTCTTTTTTAGAAGTAATCGGCTCGTAACAAGACCAACATGGATGGAGGTCAAGACATCACATGTTCGAAGCTTTCTTCATGCGGCAAAACTTGGAATTAACATTGCATTGGAAGATTTTGCATGGAATATCGGCAATCTGATTCTGATCCGTATCTTGAATTCTATCAACGAATATGCGGCAGGAATTTATACGATCATTTTTAGTGTCGAAGTGCTTGCCGTGGTGATCATCGGAGCAATCGGAAGCGGCACGATGACACTGACCTCTGAAGCAACAGGAAAGAAAGACTTATCCCAGTATAAAGGGACTGCAATCTGTGCTTACGGAATCTGCACACTTGTGACGATACTGATCATTATAGGGGCGATTGCGTTTCCAGATGAAATCTTATCCCTGTTTACAAGTGATACCGATGTTATCACATCGAGTGGAATTTATTTGATTCTCATCGGTTTCAATCTGTTTTCAAAATCGGTAAATATTATTGTGGGAAATGCTATTCGAGGAAGCGGAAACACAAAATGGATGCTCTATACGCAGATGTTTGGAACTGTCTGGCTTGTCTGTGTTGCATCGTTTTTTGTGTTTGTCTGCAAGCTTGGTATTCTTGGTGTTTTCCTGGCGGTCATGGCGGACGAGGGCGTTCGGGCTTTGATCAATCTGTGGAAATACTTGAGAATTGTGAAAGGGTGGAAGTAAGGAAAACGGTTATAACCGATGTGGTGTATGAAATAAAAGAAAAGCGTAAAATTGTATCATTTCGAGTGATTTTGGGAATCATTTTCCAGAGGTGAAATGCATGAAAAAACATATACCAAAACATATCGGGATTATACCGGATGGTAATCGCCGCTGGGCAGTTGAGCATGGATTGTCGAAGGCGCAGGGATATTCGTACGGATTATGGAGAGGATGATTTTATCAAAGCGATGGAATGGTATCGCCAACAGGATGTCACATATGGCGGATAAAAAGATAAAGGAGTTGCACATATGATTAAAAATATCGTATTTGATATTGGAAATGTATTGGTAAAGTTTCAGCCGGATCAGGCGATGCGCGAGCTCGGAATCGCGGAAGAGAAGATTCCGAAGCTGGCAGAGGCAACGTTTTTGAATCCAATCTGGGGAGAACTTGACCGTGGTGTGATTCCGGAAGAAGAGGTTGTCAATGAGATGGTAACAGTCGCACCGGAATACGAAGAGGATATTCGATTGTTCTTCAGAGATGGAAAGGACAAGGTTGTTAAAGCGTATCCATATGCGAAAGACTGGATCAGAGAATTGCAGGAAAGAGGATGCAAGGTTTATCTGCTTTCCAATTATCCGGCAAATTACTTTGAACTGCATACACATAACCAGCTTGATTTCGCAAATATTGTGGATGGCAAGATCATCTCGGGTATGGTCAAGATGGTAAAGCCGGATGCAGACATCTATCAGTGTCTGTTTGATACTTATAAATTGAATCCGGAAGAATGCGTATTCTTGGATGACAGACCGGAGAATATTGAAGGTGGTGAAAAGCTTGGAATGCGGGGAATCGTGTTTGACAGTTATGAGGATGCTAGGGCGAAGCTGGAAAAAATGCTGAGCTGTTGACATATTGTGAGTATACCGAGAATGAAAGCATGTTTTGGTGATGAAAGGAGAAGGTTGTGATGACCTTCTCTTTTTTCTATGGATAATTTTGTGAAAATAAGTCTCCTTTATACAAAAAATT
>URQG01000313.1 GCA_900549895.1 uncultured Lachnobacterium sp. | reverse complement strand
GCGTCAGATGTGTATAAGAGACAGGAATATATGATTGCACGCGGAGACATTTCACCACGAAAATTATGTATTATTTTATTTGAACAGGGCGTCCTTGATTATGATGATGCTACGGTAAATAAACTAAAAAACGGAACACTTGCTCCATATGATTTTATTATGGATAAGATCAATCGTGTTGAAATTACACCGGCACAGCTTGCATTGGAACCTTGTACAGGTTCAACGATTGTTACCGATGTTAAGACAGGTGAGATTCGTGCCTTAGTCAGCTATCCGGGATATGATAATAATAAGCTTGCAAACGGTGTTGATTCTGCTTACTATGAATCACTGCGCAAAGATAAATCGAATCCGTTGTGGAATTATGCGACGCAGGAGCGTACTGCACCGGGATCAACGTTTAAGATGGTTACGGCAACTGCCGGTCTTGCATCTGGAGTTATCTCGACTTCTGATCAGATTCGATGCAATGGTAAGTTCACTGAAATCAGTAATCAGCCGAAATGCTGGATTTCTCCAGGAGGACATGGTCTTGACAATGTTTCTGAAGCAATACGGGATTCGTGTAATGTATTTTTCTATACTGTAGGATATCGTCTGGCTCAGAAAGATACCGGCAATTATAATGATGCAAACGGTATTGATTACATTCAGAAATATGCTCATATGTATGGCTTAGATGAAAAAACCGGACTTGAGATTGAAGAAATCAAATCGGATACAGCTACCTCGTATCCGGTTATGGCTGCAATCGGTCAGAGTAATAACAATATTACAACTGCAGCATTATCACGATATGTGACAGCAGTTACATCCGGAAAGCTGTATTCGTATCAATTAATGAACAAAATTGTGGATGCAGACGGAAAAAACGTAGAACAGTATCAACCACAGTATGAAGATATTTCAGATCAGCTGACTTCTACTCAGTGGGATACCATCCACAAAGGAATGCGTATGGTCGGAGAAGAACTCGAAAGTTTTAAGGGATTTGATATCCCGGTTGCCGGTAAGACCGGTACTGCTCAGCAGGAAGACCATCCGAACCATGGTCTCTTCGTGGGATATGCGCCATACGATAATCCGGAGATTACTATAGCTACAAGAATCGCATATGGATACAGTTCTCATAATGCGGCCTTTGCAGCTCGAAATATTATTTCTTACTATTATGGTGAGCAGACGATCGATGATCTGCAGAAGACAAAAGCATCTGGTGTCAACGGTTCCTCAAGCAATTCTGTGACCGATTAAGGCATAAATACATTAAAATCAAATCGGAGGTTTGTTTCATGGGTGAAGCAATTGTTTTCACTTCAGGAAAAGGCGGTGTTGGCAAGACCACAACGATTGCAAACATCGGGGCAGGACTTTCACGATTAGATAAAAAAGTCATCATGCTTGATACAGACATGGGACTTCGTAATTTAGACGTTGTAATGGGAATGGAGGATCAGATTCAATACAATCTGATCGACCTTCTTGAAAATCAGTGCCGATTAAAGCAGGCATTGATCCGGGATAAACGTTATCCCAATCTTTTCATGATTCCGGCAGCATTGCGTTGTAAGAAAATCCGGGATTATGAGAGCAAACTCTATACACTTGTAACACAGCTAAAGCAGGAATTTGACTATTGTCTGATCGATTGTCCGGCTGGCATTGAAGAAGGATTTCATTTTGCAGTATCTGCGGCAGATCGTGCGATTGTTGTGACAACACCACATATTTCTGCAGTCAGAGATGCCGGAAGGGTTATTTTCCTGCTTGAGGGTATGAGAATTCCTCAGGTGGACATGCTGATCAATTCTTATCAGGCCAGAATGGTCCGAAAGCATGATATGCTTTCCAGACAGGATATAGAAGAAATTCTTGGTATCAGAAGCCTTGGTATCATTCCTGTTGATGAAAAGGTCATTGTAAGCCAAAATAAGGGAATTCCGGTTATTTCCATGCGTTCCAAAGCGTCACGGGCATTTATGAATGCAGCCCGTACAGTTGCAAATCCAAGGATTATTCCCGTTGATCTCAATGCCGAAGATCCTTGTATCAAAAACAAGATTTATTTGGCCGGAAAGGAATGTGGTTATGAGTCGTAGCAGAGCGGAAGCAACGGGTAGTATTGCAAGAGAGCGATTAAAGCTTATGGTTGAATCGGAGACTATGGAGCATTCTCCCGCAATGATAACAAGAATGAAAAAGGAGATTGCGGATATTATCGCACGATATTATGAAGTATCTCCGGATAACTATGAGATAAAAGTGATATTAAAGCAAAATAAGAAGAGAGCATAAGATGTTAAAACAATACAAACTTAGAAATTATCATTTTGAATTAATTGTCAGCATTATACTATTGAATGTGATCG
>URQG01000312.1 GCA_900549895.1 uncultured Lachnobacterium sp. | reverse complement strand
CGTGGGCTCGGAGATGTGTATAAGAGACAGACACGATCGTCAGGGTTCCGAAATTCGTCTCACCGCTCACAAGCAGACGATGTGTGCTCGTGCCTTCCATTCGTCCACGCATATTGACGCTTCCGAACGCTTTTTCCACATTGACATCCACATTCCAAGCGCGCGGAACGTAGAGGCTGACCTCACCGAAACTATTATCGATATATACCGATGCACTCTCGCCCTGAATGATCGCATTGTCGAAGTATACGCTGGTTGATCCGAAACTGTTATCCACGCTTACCGTGCACAGATTGTCGGTATTGATATACTTGATCGACTCGCCGAATGTGTTGTCAAAATTGAGATTTTCGCCGTTGCACTGCTCACTGTTGGAACCTGCCATATTGCCATACATATGACCTTCACTCCATGTGCGATGCTTTTTCGGCTTAAAGATCATGGAAAGGCCGATGCTGCCGAGAAGCGCGGCGCCGAGTACCGGCCAAGGCGTGAATGCGGTAATCCCGAGTGGTTTTGCATAAATAATGCAGAAAAAGGCGATCGGGAACAGAATTTCCCAGAAGTTCAAATGACGGAGACCTTCAATAAAGAGCCATGCCAGAAACACAGTGAGAATAACACTGAACACACTGACAGTCGGTAGTTTCCAGACTCTGCTTGCGATCAGATAGACCGCGCCGACAAGAAATAATAATCCCCATAAAATTTTTCCAATGTTTTCACTCATTTTCATTGATGTAACCTCTTTTCCTCTAATTTACTGATCAACGGTTTGTAATAATATCTTGATACAAATACCTGTTTGTGCGTTTCTGCAAACGTGACTGTACTTGATGCGGTCAGGTTGCGGCTGATGGAATAAATGTGGTTTGTGTTGAGGATCGCCGACTTGGATATCCTCATAAAGAATCCCGGCAGCATCTCCTCCAGCTGGTACAGCTTGTATTTTGTCTCATAGATGTCGTCTTTCGTGTGTGCGTGAATGACATCACCCTCCGTCTGGAAGAACAGGATATCGTCCAATTGCAGATAATACTCTGTCGTTCCCTTGTAGAAGACATATTTCTGTCCGGCATTGACCACATCGCTGACGGATTTCTGAATCTATGCGACCTCATCCGTCAAGCCTCTGCAGCGTATGAGGACTTCGTCCTCCTGCAGACCTTCGTCAATTTCGATTTTGATTTTCATGGTAAACTCCTTAATGACCGAACATCGCTATGCAAAGCATACTTTCATGCAATGTTCGCGATTGCCACCGAGCAATACATGGGGCATTTCCGGTTTAAAACAGTTTCAAAAGATCATCCATATCTGCAGTATACTTTCGATCGATTGCCTTGTTTAATGTGAGTATATGCAAAAGACCGGCTTCTGTAAACAGGTTTCCGATAAGTGGTAAAGATTTGCTGCCAAGTGGTAGAAATTGTCCGTCCTATTGAAATTTTCCAACGTAAGTCCTATAATAAAAATCGTTTGTTTACGGAATATCCGAACGCATCAGGAAGCTGACTGTGTGCAGCAGCTATTCTGACATGCTCGCTTTTTCCCGGACGGACAAACTCATTAAGACACCGTATTCTCAATAAGGAGAAACGGAAGTAGGAGGTAAATTTCATATGAGTAACACAGCTACAGCTTCTGTTTCCAGAAGCAAAATCGTCACTATGGCAGAGACTGCTCTGCTCACAGCAATTGTAATTCTGATGGCGTTCACTCCGCTCGGATATTTGCGCATCGGCATTACACAGATCACATTTATCGTCGTACCGGTAGCCGTAGGCGCGGTTCTTCTCGGACCGAAAGCCGGAGCATTCCTCGGATTGGTCTTCGGTATATCAAGCCTCATGCAGCCGGAATCGCTCGCCATGTTCGGTATCATCCCATGGCAGACGATCGTTGTCACCATTGTTCCCCGTATTTTGGTCGGACTCGTTCCTGCATTCCTGTTTAAAGGATTAAATAAGGTCAGCCAAAAACGTTCGCTCAACGCAGCGATCTCATGCCTTGTTGCGCCTTTGACCAACACAATTCTGTTTCTCGGATTTATGGCCTTTTTCCTGCGCGACTTCATGATCGCACAATATCCGGATATCTACGGCGTGTTCGCAGGTAAAGGATTCTGGGCATTCTACGGTGCAATGTTTGTGGGCGTGGCACTCAATATCGTTCTGGAAGCTGCAAGCTGTCTGATCATCGCCACTGCAATCTGTAACGCATTGTGGCACACAGTAAATAAATAAGAGGTTTTCTATGGAAACAAATGAGACAGTATTAAAAGAAATTGATATCATGCAGATCGGCGGATTCAAGGTCGGACATGCAGAGAATCAGGAAGCCGGAACCGGATGCACGGTTCTGTTGTTTGACAA
>URQG01000311.1 GCA_900549895.1 uncultured Lachnobacterium sp. | reverse complement strand
AATCCTACCTCCTTTATAATTTATTATACTACATCAATCGTCAATATTCAATTGTCAATGTTCACATTTTTCGACAAATCTATTATATTCGCCACCAAATTACATTCCAAACGAATAATTGTCATTCCGTCCACATACACTAGATAGCAGGAGGTGCTATATGATCGCTTGGTTTTGTTACTTAATTCTAAAATTTATAGATTCTTCGCACAGTTTCACTGCAGACGCATAAAATATATAAAACCTCTCCGAGTGATCCTATGCAAAACTGCTCAAACCTTTATTTCCTTTCAACACTCGCCTGCCAGCTTGCCGACTGCATGTCTGACGATGAAATCGCCATCCTCGCTGCTGATCTGGTAGTACTGAGTGATATGCTGGCAAATATTGCTGCCAGAAATGCGGTATGTAAAAAGGAATAGCTACGCAAACCGATGCTGTCCGGTCGGCTCTACCTTAATCATCATGTTTGGTGTACGCTCTGCTATACATAACTCCGGTAGATTGGCTTTGACCAATGCCGCAGGAATCGGCGGACACACTGCATTGCCGCATCTTCTGACCTGTTCACTTCTTGGATATGTCTTGCCGGTGTAATCATGATCTATGATGTAGTCGTCTGGGAAGCCCTGGCATCCATACAGTTCTTTTGGCTCTAGCATCCGCAATCCGATATCTACGATCTGGTAATCCACACCCTCGATTGTCACAAGTCCGAATCTGTCTTTGGTCGTAACCGTATCAAGTGGTTGCTCTATATCCTGTCCGGTAGCATCCCCATAATATTTGATTAGAAACGCTCTAACCTCGCCAAAGTGACCGGCAGATGTTGTGATCGTGTGTAACGGCTCTCTCTCGTCTTGACCTATTCCCGATTTATAGAACTTGCTCAAAAATGATGTGACCAATCCGTATCGGTTCGAACCATCCACGGTCATAATCGGATCTTTAATCGTCTGTCCTCGGACTTCTCCCTGTGCCGTCTCGGAATGATATTGAATCAGAGTTGGACTGATAAGGCAATGTTCATTCTTGCTCACAATCGTTGTAAGGGGTTCCCGTACATCCTTACTCCGATCCTTTGTGAACCCGGTCTGCCCGATCTGTACCATATATGGTTCCACAATCCCATAACCATGCTTTCCGGTGATTGTAGGCATCGGCTCTCGGATGTCGTTCGGTCTGCGTTCGCCGCCGTGGTTGCACTGGATAATAAATGGTTCCGGATTATCCAAAACGAATTTTTTCAGTCCTCTTGCGATCCGATCCATTGTTTTAGGTGCCAGCGGACGCACCGCACGGACACCATACTTCTCTTTTATCTCTTCTGAAGTATCAAAGATGCTCGGACACGGTAGCGAGAAATCCAATTGCGTGTATGCTCCAACATAAGGTTTGACAAGTCCTGCCTTAACCGCTTCACTGTCTGCCGGTCCGTGTGTTGGCTCCGGCCAGACAATCGGCTTGCCATCGCACCGTGCAATCATGAAAAATCTTTTTCGCATGGTAGGCGCGCCGTAATCCGCTGCTACAAGTTCCTTTGTATCGATAGAATATCCAAGTGCTTCCAGCTGCTTTCTCCATTTTTTATATGTCTGTCCGCTGCGTTTGGGATCTGGTCGAAACATCTGGCGATCCACAGGAACAACTTCTCCTGGATCTGCAACTCTTGTACGAGGCTCATTCTTCTCTCGATCATGTCTTCCTGCCATATTGACAATAACGCGTCCGGTATCTTTATCCCGAATCGGAATGCATGGTCCCCATGTTTGAAATTCTTCCACATTTTCAAGCATGATAACTCTTGGTCTGACAAGTGCCGCCCATTTAAGCACAACCCACGCAAGACCGCGAATATTCTTTTCTACCGGTTTTCCACCCTTGGCCTTGGAAAAATGCTTGCAGTCTGGAGAGAACCATGCAAGTCCAACCGGATGTCCACCACACGCTTTTACCGGATCAACCGCCCACACATTTTCACAGTAATGCTTGGTGTTTGGGTGGTTCGCCCTATGCATTTTTATAGCTTCCGGATCATGGTTGATGGCTATATCTACACTGTAGCCGGTAGCCAACTCAATTCCAGTGGATGCACCACCACCGCCGGCGAAGTTGTCAACGATCAGTTCTCCGTTAATCATGACATCACCTCCGGCATAAAATCAAACAATGTCGGCTCATCCACTTCATTCTCTGCCGCCTGCAGATATCCAACACCATCGCGGAAGTAATCCGGATTCAATTCACATCCCTTGCCGTTCCGGTGCATCTTAACCGCCGTCATTGGTACTGTCATGAGTCCGCCAAACGGATCGTAGACCGTATCGCCCTCATTGCTATATCTGTTGATGATTCTCTCCACGATATCCAACTGTAACGGGCATACGTGCATCT
>URQG01000310.1 GCA_900549895.1 uncultured Lachnobacterium sp. | reverse complement strand
CGAGATTACTACGCGTCTCGTGGGCTCGGAGATGTGTATAAGAGACAGGGATGATGACGACTGGGATGATGAAGATGATTGGGAAGATGACGAATATTAGAGTTTAGCGTTTTTAGAGAACCGCGTCAGCGCGATATGTGTACAGGTTTTTGGGTGCATATCGATGGCGCGGTTCTTTTTGGCATTACATGGACATTATGCAGAGAAATTGGTATAATGAAACATATATTGTAAAGTTACCAACGAGAGTGGAATACGCATCGGCAAGGGTGCGCATTTTGAGGAATTTAACGTGTATCACAAAGGCAAAAACACCTGGACAAAGCATCTGGATTTTATGATCCTGGACATCCTTTGCCTGGAGGTGTCATTCTTTCTGGCTTATGTTATCAGGCACAGAAGCACAGAAATGTTTACAAACTTAATATATGAAAATCTTGCGATCGTGTTGTTCTTTGTGGATATTGTTCTGCTTCTCGCACTCAATACCTTAAAGAATGTCTTGAAGCGTGGTTATTTGAAGGAATTTACAGCGACGGTCAAGCACGTCAGCCTGCTTGCGCTTGTGTCGGTTCTGTATTTGTTCTCCGTAAAGGATGCGGGAGATTTCTCCCGAATGACGTTCTTCCTGATGGCCTTTTTGTATTTGTTTATCAGTTATGGAGTACGCATTTTATGGAAAAGGCATATTCTATTGCGCATCAAACTGGGGCAGCAGAAGTCAATCCTGATCATTACCGATATGCAGCAGCTGCCTCGCGTGGAGCGTGACATTCACAGTCATTCCTACGAGATGTTTCAGGTGTCGGGAATTGCAATTCTTGATCTGCAGGAGAACGATGTGGCAGACCGCGGAGCGTTTGAGGGCAGAGAGCATCCGGCAGAAGGCAGGCATAATGAGAACGCAAAATATATGTCAATTCAGGTTGGCGACCGCATAGGGGAGATTCCGATCGTTGCAGGGCACGAGACGATGACGGAATACATCTGCCGCGAGTGGGTGGATGAGGCTTTCATCGATCTGCATGCACAAAGTAATCAGTTGGATCGTCTGGTCAACCAGCTTATGGAGATGGGGGTAACGATCCACATCAAACTGGCTGAGCGTCTGGCGCTCAACAATCAGAAACAGTTTATTGAAAGCATGGGAAAGTACACGGTGCTGACCACCAGTATGAACACAATCTCCGGAATGCAGCTTTTCTTTAAGCGTGCTTTGGATATTATCGGAGGACTGGTCGGATGCATTCTGACAGGAATTCTGTTCCTGTTTGTCGCACCGGCAATCTATATCAAGTCGCCTGGACCGATCATTTTCTCACAGGTGCGCATCGGTAAGAATGGCAGGAAATTCAAACTGTATAAGTTCCGTAGTATGTATCCGGACGCTGAGGAGCGCAAGGCGCAGCTGCTTGCCAATAACCGTGTCAGTGACGGCATGATGTTCAAGCTGGATTACGATCCGCGTATCATTGGCTGCCGTCAGCTTCCTGACGGAACAATTAAAAAAGGCATCGGTAATTGGATCCGCGACTGGTCGATCGATGAGTTTCCGCAGTTTTGGAACGTCTTAAAAGGTGATATGAGCCTTGTCGGCACACGTCCCCCGACAGAGGATGAGTGGGAGAAATATGATCTGCACCATCGTGCCCGCCTCGCCATCAAGCCCGGCATCACCGGCATGTGGCAGGTCAGCGGCCGCAGTAACATCACGGAGTTTGAGCAGGTGGTCGAGCTGGATCGGTATTATATAACAAATTGGAGCATGGGACTGGATGTAAAGATCCTGGGGAAGACACTGGTGGTAGTGTTTGGACGGAAGGGATCGATGTAAATGTGTTGAGTGTATGAATGAGGAGAAGAAAATTAGAATTTTATATATAGTTGAGGCTATGGGAGGGGGAGTATTTACATATTTGTCGGAATTATGTAATGAGCTGGTCGACAAATACGAAATCTTTATTGCATATGGAATTCGACAAGAAACGCCTGCTGATATAAAAATATATTTTGATGCAAGGGTTCGGTTTTATCACGTAGAACATTTTTGCAGGGAGTTGAATCCTGTTAAAGATGTATGTGCTATTAAAGAAATTAGGCAGATCGCAAAAAAAGTAAGACCGGATATTATACATTTACATAGCAGTAAAGCAGGGGCGATTGGTCGCATTGCTTTTTCGGGGAAAAAGCAGAAATTGTTTTATACACCACATGGATATAGTTTTTTGATGAATGATTGGAATGAGTATAAAAGGTTGATATATAAGTTGATAGAATCTATTTTGGCCAAGAGAAAGTGCATGACAATCTGTTGTGGTGAGGGTGAATACAAAGAAGCTAAAAAAATCACACGAAATGCGTCATTTGCTGTCTCTTATACACATCTCCGAGCCCACGAGACGCG
>URQG01000309.1 GCA_900549895.1 uncultured Lachnobacterium sp. | reverse complement strand
GTATAAAATTTAGAAGATGCTTCCTACCGCAATGATTGTTCTGTAATTAGCCGGAGATGAAATCTTAATACCGGTTTCCGGATTACTTGCATGAACAATTGAATTATTGCCGATATAGATGGCAACATGTCCACTGTAACATACGATATCACCCGGCTGCATGTCCGATGTACTTACGCCATATCCAACACTTCTCAGAGCACTGGAACCGTGTGGAAGAGATATACCGAATGCAGCATATACAGCCTTAACAAATCCGGAACAATCCGCTCCGTTGGTCAGGCTTTCTCCACCCCATCTGTATGGATTTCCAACAAACTGGCATGCATAATTTGCAACCGAAGATCCGGAAGTTCCGCTCGGTGCGCTGTACGACTTACTGCTGGAGCTTGATGAGCTGCTGCTTGAAGAACTGCTTGAGCTTGTTGCTGCCTGCTGTCTCTCTTCTTCCTGGCGAGCTGCTTCTTCTGCAGCCTTACGTTCTTCCTCTTCCTTCTTCAGACGGGCCTTTTCTTCTGCACGGGACTCGGCATAAGTATATTCTGTAGATAACTCCACATAATCAGTGGATACATATCCGTCGCCTTCCTCAACAGATACTCCAACCCATCCGTCAACCGACTCATCGATAACGGTCAGATCTTCTCCACCCGGAACAAGGGTCATTACCTCATCCTTGCTGGATGCACCCTTACGTACCTTTAAAGTTTCTGTTGTAACAACTGCAATTCTTCTTCCTGCTTTCTTTGCAAGCTTCTCATTGTCAACTGCCACATAATCACTCTTTACATATCCTGTTACGTTGCCGGACTTAATCTTGTACCAATCACCCTTGGTTCCAAGTACCGTTCCTACATTATTCTTATATAACTTACCAACAACCTTGCTGTCTGTATTTGGTTTCTTACGTACATTTACGTAATCGTCAACCGTGGCTACCGCAAGATCTGCATATTCCGATGCAACAACCGGTGTATCATTCTCTTTTACTTCCGGCTGGGCTTTTGCTACCGTTGCCTCATCCTCTACAGCTGCTACACACTGTGTCATAGCAAGAGAAAGACCTGCAGTCGGTAAGATCGAAGATGTCACTACATTTGAAGTATATGTGGAAAGTCCGGCAGTCGGTGATGCATTCACGCCCATTACGGATACGCCGCCAACGGTCAGTGTTGCTGCCAAACCACATGCTGTCATCTTAATGAATACGTTACGCTTCATATTGCCCTCCAATATTGTCTCGTAAAGTTTATTACAGATTTATTACAAATGTTACGATGCCATTATAGCAAAGGGACATATATGTGTCAACCCCAAAAGCCAGGTTGCCCCACTTCTTTTTCTTGATTTTCCAAGATTTTTATGCGATAATACGAATAAGTACGAGGGATTTTCATTTAGGAGGTGAATCATTATGAATATAGGAAATGTAAGTTCCGCACTTAGCGCTATCAACACTTCTGAGCCATCATCCCTTATGGAATCCGTCGGCGTCAAGATGCTTGATAAGTCTTTGGATGCCAGCGTTTCCATGAATGACAGTATGATTCGCATGATGGAGAATTCCGTAACACCATATCTTGGTGGTAATATTGACGTATCCGTCTAGATCATACAAGAACTTGTTTCACAATTATTACATTTCGTAAACAAATCAGGGGTGTCGGAAAATTTCCGACACCCCTTACAAATTCTATTTAATTGCAATGGCCTCAATCTCAAGCATAACATCCTTCGGAAGTCTTGCTACCTCCACACAACTTCTTGCCGGAAACGGTGCCTGGAAAAAATCTGCATATACTTCATTGATTGCGCCGAAATCATTCATCTCCTTGATGAATACGGTTGTTTTAACAACTTTATCCATAAATGTTCCTGCTGCCGCAAGCAAGTTTGAAAGATTTTCAAACGCCTGCTTTGCCTGTGCAACGGAACCCTCCGGGATTTCTCCTGTTGACGGTACAACAGGGATGATTCCGGATGTATAGACCATCCCATTTACTTCAATTGCCTGTGAATATGGTCCGATTGCTGCCGGAGCCTTATCTGTACGAATTACGTTTTTCATGATTGTTCTCCTGTCTTCTTCATATTTTTATAGATACATTATAATCAAGCTTTACGGATTTTTCCATCGTTCAGTGTAATT
This sequence comes from uncultured Lachnobacterium sp., assembly GCA_900549895.1. GTDB lineage: Bacteria > Bacillota > Clostridia > Lachnospirales > Lachnospiraceae > Roseburia. Next base: position 261 of record URQG01000309.1, on the reverse strand, counting down.
TTTCTGTGTTTGTACAATGTTCCGATTGCGCGCTTGAATGCAGCTTTGCTCAGTCCGGTCTCACGCTTGATAACCTCCGGACTTGCCTTCTCGGTAAAAGGCAGAACTCCCGCATACGAATCAAGAAGTTCCATCATTTTTTCGGCATCGGCGCCCATCTGAATATAAGCCTTCTCGCGAAGTGTCAGATCAAGCTTTCCATCCGGTTTTACCGCAGTAACTTTTGCTTCAATAACATCTCCGATCCTGTCTCTTATACAC
>URQG01000308.1 GCA_900549895.1 uncultured Lachnobacterium sp. | reverse complement strand
AAGAGACAGAAGTAATATATTTCCTATAAAGACACATGTTCGCGAGAAACGGACAAAAAGCCCGAAAGTATTTCAGCCAAAGACAGGTGTCCGTGTATACGAGAAAACATAAGGAGATTTAAAAGAAAATGAGCGAAAAGTTAAAAGTGGGTATTCTTGGTGGTACAGGAATGGTAGGACAGAGATTTATTTCATTATTAGAGAACCATCCTTGGTTTGAGGTTACAACCATTGCGGCCAGCCCAAGAAGTGCAGGAAAAACCTATCAGGAAGCGGTTGGCGATCGTTGGAAAATGGATACTCCAATGCCGGAAGCTGTTAAGAATATTGTGGTTATGAACGTAAATGAGGTAGAGAAGGTTGCTTCTGAAGTTGATTTCGTATTCTCTGCTGTTGATATGACAAAGGATGAAATCAAAAAGATTGAGGAAGAATATGCAAAGACAGAGACTCCTGTTGTATCAAACAACAGTGCACATCGCTGGACACCGGATGTTCCTATGGTCGTTCCGGAAATCAATCCTCAGCATATGGAAGTTATTAAGTATCAGAAGGAAAGACTTGGTACAACACGTGGATTTGTAGCGGTTAAGCCAAACTGTTCTATCCAGAGTTATGCACCTGTGCTTACGGCATGGAAGGAATTTGAACCATATGAAGTTGTTGCTACAACTTATCAGGCAATTTCAGGAGCCGGAAAAACATTTAAGGATTGGCCGGAAATGGTAGGAAACATTATTCCATATATCGGCGGCGAGGAAGAAAAGTCTGAGAAAGAGCCTCTTCGTATCTGGGGATATGTGGATGACGAGAAAAAGCAGATCGTTCCGGCGACTTCACCGATTATCACCTGTCAGTGCATTCGTGTTCCTGTATTAAACGGACATACTGCAGCGGTATTTGTTAAGTTTAAGAAGAAACCAACCAAGGAGCAGCTGATCAATGCACTTGTAAATTATAGCGGAGTTCCACAGAAGTTACAGCTTCCTAGCGCTCCGAAGCAGTTTATCCAGTATCTTGAGGAAGACAATCGTCCACAAGTCAGCATGGATGTAAACTTTGAAAACGGTATGGGTATTTCTGTCGGTCGTCTGAGAGAGGATACCGTATATGATTGGAAGTTTGTTGGTTTATCACACAATACAGTTCGCGGTGCTGCCGGCGGAGCTGTTCTGTGCGCAGAGTTATTGAAGGCACAGGGATATATCACAAAGAAATAAATTTAATGATCTATTTTCAAACCTTATGTGAAGCCGCATGTTTACATGTGGCTTCACATTTCAAATTATTCCACGATACCAAATTCAATTGAATCATGATCCGATTATAAAATCCGGTTGTCTGTGAAATTATAATATGATATAATTTTTTTATTATGTCATATAGAGTTCTGTATGTATAGAGAATATAAAAGAAGAACGGATGATTGTAATACGGAGGAAGAATTATGAATCGGAAAGCAACGGACGGTAAAGAACTTGAACAGTACTATGCAAAGAATGGGAATCAATTGATTGTGTTGTACGGAAGAAAAGACTGTAAGAAAGAGGAATTACTCCGCTCATTTGTGCAGGACAAAAAGTGTTTTTATTATCGATGCCGTCAAACCTCCCCGGAAGATCAGAAACGGATGATGGGAGAAGAAGTTTCCGCACAGTACGATGTGCGTCTGGCTAAAAATTCTTATGATGAGTATTTTAACAGGATCAAAAGCGGAGATGCAACGAAGCTTGTTGTGATTATAGATGAAGTTCAATATATTATGAAGCGGGATCCGGAATTTTTAAATAGTATTTTAAAATTAAAGACAAAGCGTTTGTATCCAGGCCCTGTTATGATTATTCTTGCTTCTTCATCGATCGTATGGGTGGAACAGGATCTGGATGATGCATTTGGAGATGATCGTAAAAGAATCGATGCGAAAATGAAACTGGAGGATTTTACATTTCTCGAGTTGGTTCGTACATTTCCATCGCTTCCGGTCAGCGAGTGCATTAAGATCTATGGTGCGATCGGAGGTGTCCCTGGATATATGGAACATTGGAGTGCAAATCGGTCATTTAAAGACAATATCTGTCGACTTGTTTTAACGGAGGGCGGTTATCTGTTTGATATGGCACAAGAGATCATCTCTTCGGAGCTTCGCGAATTGTCGGTATATAATACGATCTTGTCGGCTATTGCTCAGGGGCATAATAAACTGAATGATCTTTTTCTGACAACCGGATATTCGCGTGCCAAGATCAGTGTATATATGAAAAATCTGAGTCACTTTGATATTGTTGAAAAAATTGTTTCTTTTGAAACTGGCGGATGGGATAATGCAAAGAAAGGCATCTACAGAATAAAAGATACATTTGTTAATTTTTGGTTTAAATTTGTACTGTCTCTTATACACATCTGACGCTGCCGACGAT
>URQG01000307.1 GCA_900549895.1 uncultured Lachnobacterium sp. | reverse complement strand
TCTTCTAGTTTTTAATCCAGAATTTCGCTCAACATACGCTTTCGCTTTTGCATCCGGATTTGTCTCGTCCTTGTACAAATACTTTTTTGCATGTATGACATAGATACTCCAACCAAAGAAGAAGCTACCACTACAAACGGATATATGATAAGATACTGACCACGCCTGTCTCTATTTAACAAGAATATTGGGATGCCAATCATGGTCAACATTGCTAATTGCCTGCAGGCATTCTCCCCTATTGTCACATATACGATTGCCTGTACAATACCTATACCCAATACAATAAGCCCCCATTTTACAATGCTTCGTTCGATTTTTGCATTGAGAATTACTTTATACGCTAATAGATACAAAAAGAACTCAGATGCTACATACAAAAAGCAATTTACACCCTCAACCATCTTATCAACCTTCTCTGCTGCTTTAGCTCTATACTGCTTATCTAAAGTATATGATTTATTTCATGAAAAAGAAATCCCATTTTTCGAATTTCTTCGTCAAAATGGGATTCCTAATCATTTCTACTTATGTCCAGCGACATCGATACGGGTCAATGCCTTGTGGAGCGCATATTCTGCGCGTTTTAGATCCAGATTCTCGGACTTGGCGGCGATTCGATCCTCCGCACGCTGCTTGGCAGCTTCCGCACGGTTGATATCGATCTCGTCCGGCCACTCGGCAAGTTCTGCAAGAAGCGTCACCTTCTCGCCGAGGATCTCGGCGAATCCGGCATGCACGGCTGCCACTTTCTGCTGATCGTCATTGTGGATCACAACGACGCCCGGCTCAAGTACCGTGGTCAGCGGAATATGGTTCTTGTAGACACCGATCTGTCCGTCTCCGGTATTGAATTCGATCATATCTGCCTCGCCGGTGAAGAACACACGGTCCGGCGTGATGATCTCAACTTTAAACTTATTTTCTTCGGCCATGCTTTCGCACCTCCTACTTTACACGTGCACGAACTTCATCGATCGTTCCTGCATTCAGGAAGTAGCTCTCCGGTACGTCATCCATCTTGCCGTCTAAGATCTCACGGAAGCCGCGGATCGTCTCCTCGATCGGAACGTACTTACCTTCCAGACCGGTGAACTGTACCGCAACGGAGAACGGCTGAGAAAGGAATCTCTGTACCTTTCTTGCACGGCTTACAACAAGCTTGTCGTCCTCGGATAACTCGTCCATACCAAGGATGGCGATGATATCCTGTAACTCCTTATATTTCTGCAGAATCTCCTGAACCTCACGGGCAACAGCGAAATGCTCCTGACCAACGATACGCGGGTCAAGGATTCGCGAAGTCGATGCCAGAGGATCTACTGCCGGGTAGATACCAAGCTCTACGATGGAACGATCCAGTACGGTCGTTGCATCCAGATGGGCGAATGTTGTCGCCGGAGCCGGGTCAGTTAAGTCATCCGCCGGTACATAGACAGCCTGAACGGATGTGATGGAACCATTCTTTGTAGAAGTGATTCGCTCCTGTAAAGCACCCATCTCGGTCTGTAATGTCGGCTGATAACCTACGGCGGAAGGCATACGTCCGAGCAAAGCGGACACCTCGGAACCGGCCTGTGTAAATCGGAAAATATTATCGATGAAAAGAAGCACATCCTTTCCACCTTTATCACGGAAATACTCAGCCATGGTAAGACCGGTTAATGCTACTCGCATACGTGCTCCTGGTGGCTCGTTCATCTGTCCGAACACCATGGTGGTCTTATCAATAACGCCGGATTCTTTCATCTCATAATAGAGGTCATTACCCTCACGGGTACGCTCTCCAACACCGGTAAATACGGAGTATCCACCGTGCTCCGTTGCGATGTTATGGATCAGCTCCTGGATCAGTACGGTCTTACCTACACCGGCTCCACCGAACAGACCGATCTTACCACCCTTCTGGTAAGGGCAGAGAAGATCAACGACCTTGATACCGGTCTCTAACATCTCCTGTGAAGTTGCCTGCTCCTCGAAGGACGGTGCCGGACGATGGATCGGCCACTTCTCATCGGTCTTCGGCGCCTCGATCTCATCGATCGGATCACCGAGAACATTGAACAGTCGGCCCAATGTGTTCTCGCCGACCGGCACGGAAATCGGTGCGCCGGTTGCGATGGCATCCATGCCACGGACAAGTCCATCCGTTGGTCCCAAAGCAATACATCTTACTGTATCATCACCCAGATGCTGAGCAACCTCAACAACCAGCTTGCCGCCGTCTTTCAGCGGAATGTTGATTGCATCGTTGATCTCAGGCAGATTGCCTTCCTGGAATTTGATATCCAGAACGGCACTGATAATCTGAGTAATTTTACCAATATTATTACCTGCCATTTGTTTTCTCCTTATTTTTTACATTGAGATAATAATTACGATTTCTCCGTTCTTCGAACTCCCGAAATCGCACAGACATGCGCAA
>URQG01000306.1 GCA_900549895.1 uncultured Lachnobacterium sp. | reverse complement strand
TACGAGATTACTACGCGTCTCGTGGGCTCGGAGATGTGTATAAGAGACAGGTAACGGGAAGCTGCCATTATGTGACGTTTGGGGAAACGCATTTTCTGGTAGATTGTGGTATGGAGCAGGGGCCGGATCTGTATGTCAATCAGGAGATTCCGGTAAATGCGGCAACGATCGATTATGTGTTTGTGACACATGCGCATATTGACCACTCGGGACTTTTGCCACTTTTGTATAATCACGGATTCCGGGGAAAGATTTTTGCGACAAAGGCAACCTGCGAACTGTGTAATATTATGCTTAAGGATTCCGCACATATTCAGGAATTTGAGGCGGAGTGGAGAAACCGTAAGGCGAGACGTGCAGGTAAGCCGGAAATAACGCCGATGTACAACATGGAAGATGCGCAGGGAGTACTTGAGCATTTTGTGCCGTGCGAATATCATGATAAGATTGAGATTTGTGAGGGGTTGACCGTGCGTTTTGTAGATGCCGGACACCTGCTCGGATCTTCTTCCATTGAAATCTGGGTAACAGAGGATGACAAGACGGTGAAGCTGGCTTTTTCGGGAGATATCGGAAACCACAACCGTCCGCTCATCAAGAATCCGGAATTTATCAAGGATGCGGATTACGTCATTATGGAATCTACATACGGCAACCGCAATCATGAAACACCGCCGGATTACGCAGTGGAACTTGCCAAAGTCATTAATTCCACATTTACCAAGGGCGGCAATCTTGTGATTCCGGCATTCTCCGTCGGACGTACGCAGGAGATGCTTTATTATATGCGCCGCATTAAGACCGAAGGACTTCTTCCGGAGTATCCGAATTTTGAGGTATACATTGATAGTCCACTTGCTGTGGAGGCGACAAATATCTTCAATAAGAATGTGTTAGATTGTTTTAATGACGATGCATTGCAGCTGATACAGTCTGGTGTGAATCCAATCCGGTTTGACGGATTAAGAGTGGCAGTCACGAGCGATGAATCGAAGATGATCAATGTAAATGCAAAGTCGAAGGTGATCATTTCGGCATCCGGTATGTGCGAAGCCGGTCGTATCCGTCATCATCTGAAACACAATCTGTGGAGAGCGGATTCCACAATCCTGTTTGTTGGTTATCAGGTACCGGGAACGCTTGGACATTCCCTTCTTAACGGAGTGCAGAAGGTAAAGCTGTTCGGTGAGGAGATTAATGTAAAGGCAACCATTGTCAATCTTCCGGGTATCAGCGGTCATGCGGACAGAGATCATCTGACCGAGTGGATTTCTTCGTTTGAAAAGCCACCAAAGAAGGTTTTTATCGTACATGGTGAGGAGAGTACTGCGGTAGAGTTTGCCGAGCATGTGACCAAAGATGTCGGATTCCCGGCAGTGGCTCCGTACAGTGGAGATGGGTATGATCTCATTACCGGTGAACAGACGGCACAGGGAAGCCGCGAACTTGTCGAGAAGAAGAAACAGGGAGTCTACCGTGCAAGCTCAAGCGTATTTGACCGCCTGATGATCGCCGGTGAGCGTCTGATCGCCGTCATCAAGAAGTGCCAGGGCATGGCTAATAAGGATCTTGCGAAGTTTGCGGATCAGATTAATGCATTGTGCGACAAGTGGGATCGATGAGAAGAAAATTCTTAAACAAATGAAATTCTTAGAGGGCAGCTGTCTACCGGTCGCCCTCTGTTTTCAGGTACTGATACATATTCTTGAGTGCGTTTTTCTCGAGACGTGATACTTGTGCCTGCGATATATGGATTTCATCGGCCACCTCGATCTGCGTTTTTCCTTCAAAAAAGCGAAGTTTAATGATACGTTCGTCGCGATCACTCAAGCGGGAGAGCGCATCGCTTAGGGAGAGGTCCTCAATCCAGTTTTCTTCTTTGTTTTTCTTGTCGGAAATCTGATCCATGACATAGAGTGTGTCGCCACCGTCCGTGTAGACCGGATCGAAGAGGCTTAAAGGTGTCTGGATCGCATCAAGTGCATAGACGATGTCTTCTTTTGGAATACCACTGGCTTCGGAAATCTCATCGAGTGTCGGTTCTTTCTGAGACGTACGTGCAAGCTGTTCTTTCGCCTGCATCGCATGGTAGGCAATATCGCGCAGGGAACGTGGAATACGGTAGCTGCTGTTGTCACGCAGATAGCGCCGGATCTCTCCGACAATCATCGGTACCGCGTAAGTGGAAAATTTGACGCCAACGGTGACATCAAAGTTATCGATCGCTTTCATGAGCCCGATGCAGCCGATCTGAAACAGATCGTCCACATTCTCGTTATGATTGTGAAACCGCTTGATCACGGAGAGAACAAGGCGCAGATTTCCTTCAATATAAGTCTGTCGTGCTGCTTCATCGCCGGCATGAATCCGCTGAAACAATGCCTCCTTTTCTTCGTCCTTTAATACAGGCAGCTTTGCAGTATTGACACCACAGATTTCAACTTTATATGA
>URQG01000305.1 GCA_900549895.1 uncultured Lachnobacterium sp. | reverse complement strand
ACCATAAATCCACTTATAATAGTGTTTTTCTGTATCACTTTTTTTAGAATGTGCTAATTTTTCCAAACTTCCATCACTCTGTACTTGATACGCATCATGTGCGAATGTATCTGTAATCGCATGTAATGCCATACCATAGATAAAAATTCTGCGCAGTTTTGCTTTTCTTGCATCACTACCGGTGTAATCAGAGCCAATTACCTCTTCCCATGTCTTATGTCCAATATTTTCAGGTTTTGAATCAGCCTCCTTATCACCGGTCATAAGTCCCTGTAAGCTAATCTGTTTCTTTATTCCGTCAAACGCTTTTTCTGACTGTCCTTTTACCCCATGAGTAATCCCCGAGGTATCGCCGTCCTTCGTTGCAATCTGTGTAACCAACCGATAAGACGTTATATAGTTCGATTGTATACCCCCATGCAGACGAGACATGGAGTAATCATCCGGTGCAACCGCTCCCAGTTTGAACACCCGCGCAGCAGGTGCACTGATTGATGCCTGATCTTCACTATTATTTGCATAGTCGATTCCAACTTTAGCCAAATAATAATGGCCGTTTGTAGAATTCTCTTCTTTCGTACCGCTCCACAGTGCCTCTGCTTTTACTTCTTCTTCCGAGAACACAGGAAGATCCGCATCATTTTTTTCCAGCGCTACACTCTCCGCATCGTTTCCCTGCTCTACCGCTTCCTCACGCTTCTGTGCATACGAATCATAACTCTCCAGTGCATATTCAAGATCCAGCAGTCCGTTTCCGTATCCGGATTCCGAACTGATATAATTAGCGCTCTCTTTTAACAGGTCACTGACAAGATCTGCGTCGTTTTCTGTATTCTGTGCGGTTAATACACTTGCTGCTCCTGCCACATGTGCCGTCGCTACACTTGTTCCTCCCACACAGGTATACAGACCAAGCATTGACTGAACATCCACAGTATCGCCCGGCGCAACCAGATCTACATCCTCTCCGGCCGCACTGTCCGCTGTCTTTTCTGCCTGCGCATTTACGGCACCTACCGCTAATACATCCTCATACGCCGCCGGATATGCAACGCCCCGGTCACCACTGTTTCCTGCCGCAGCTACAAAGACAATTCCTTTCTGTGTTGCTTCCTCAATGATCTGCTGTAAGGCTTCCGATTCCTGAAATGCACCAAAACTCATATTGATGACATCCACATCATTTTCCATACACCAGCGGATTCCCTGTATGATACGGCTGAGCGGAGCCTGATTATATTTATCGAGGACTCGCACGGAATAGATGAGTGCATTCGGATCCATTCGGTTGATTACATCTGCCATCGCCGATCCATGCCCTGTCATATCCGCCATATAGTATGTAATATTCTGTTCATCCGTAACTAAATTCACACTTTTTGCCACCGGTGCATCAATCAGGAAATCCACCCCTGAGTCCAATACCGCAACCACCGTATGTTCACCGGTTGAAGTATCCTGATTTCCATGAACCATTCGGATGTTCCAACTCTCACGCATATCGCGTGATTCGTCAGCCTTCTCCAGCTCATTGATCTGCTCAAAACGCTTCAATTCACTTTCTATCGTGCTTGCATCCTCATCCTCGTCCATTACGATATCCTCTTCGTCCGTCATCGCCTCAAACATAAAATTCGGCTCCACATGCATACCGATATCCGCCTCGTTGATCTCCTCTGCCAGTTCCTCAGTCAAATCCGTTGTGCAAATGCAAGCTGCATCATTCTCATAGATCACATCACAGTCGTCCGATTCAGTTGAAAATAATGCACTTCCATCAACCGACTTGTCAATATACACAACATAATCATTCTTCGCGCCATCACTTTCATACTCAGGACAATCCGGATCATAATCATCAAAATAATCCTCTTCCTGACTGCTGTCTTCCGGTTCGATTGCATCTGCATGCACATTCACCGGTACCGCCAGCACAGATACCAGCATCGTTACCGCCATTCCCAATGACAAAATTCTCTTGTTTTTCATTCGCCTTCCTCCTCAACGTTTGTGAATCAATACAGGATCATGTGAACGTCCCCTTTTTTAAACGTTCTTAATTGTATACTATATTAATAAACGTTCTTTGTCAACAATATTGACTATATCTTAAAACATTCTTAAAAAAATAGTCCCCACCGATTGCTTTTGCTGGGTTATACGTTGCATAGCGCACAGCCGTCTCAAGTGGGATCTCCATCTTCTTGACAATGGTACGCACACAATCCATAAGGTTGGTTGCCGATCCGGCGATCGTGCCATCCTTTAAGGTCGCAAGATTGCCTCGAACCGTAACCGGAAGACCACCTAATGAGTAATTTCCGTCTTCCATTCCGGTTGCCATCATACTGTCACTGATCATGATCATTCGCTCCTTGCCGAACAGAGAGAATACCACACGTACTGCAGACGGACTGATATGAACACCGTCACAGATCATCTCCGGCATAACATGC
>URQG01000304.1 GCA_900549895.1 uncultured Lachnobacterium sp. | reverse complement strand
CGCTTGCAGTCAAGATCTACAATACCTACGGGCAGGAAGTATACAGCATTTTAAAAGAAAATCCATACCGGATGGCGGATGATGTGGACGGCGTAGGATTTCGCACGGCGGATGAGATCGCGGCACGTGTCGGCATCCGCACGGATTCGGATTTTCGTATTCGAAGCGGTATCCAGTACGCACTCCTGCAGGCCTCCAATGAAGGCAATACCTATCTGCCGATGCCGGAACTGACGCAGAGGGCGAGCGCGCTGCTTGAAATTGAACCGGAATATATTGAGAAACATTACATGAACCTTGCGATGGACCGCAAGATCATTATGCGGCAGGTGGATGATGTCACGCAGATTTATGCGAGCGCTTTCTTCTATATGGAAGCCAATACCGCAACGATGTTAAAGCAGCTGAATGCAACGTTCGATGTGCCGGATATCGAGATCGAGGCGCGCCTTCGTCAGATTGAGAAGCAGACGAAGATGGATCTGGATGAACATCAGGTGGAAGCAGTCAAGGAAGCGGTAAGAAACGGTGTACTTGTGATCACCGGTGGACCGGGTACCGGAAAGACCACAACGATCAATACGATCATTAAATATTTTGAGTCGGAAGGCATGGATATCTTCCTTGCGGCACCGACAGGACGTGCGGCCAAACGAATGAGTGAGACGACCGGATTTGAGGCACGCACGATCCACCGTATGCTGGAATTAAATGGTGGCGTGGAAGGAAACGCGGGCTTCGAGCGAAATGAGCAGAATCCGCTCGAGACGGATGTGATCATTATCGATGAGATGTCGATGGTCGATATCTCGCTGATGCATTCTCTGCTCAAGGCGATTGTGGCAGGAACGCGCCTGATCCTTGTGGGTGATGTCAATCAGCTGCCGAGTGTGGGACCGGGAAATGTACTGAAGGATATTATTGATTCGAAGCTTTTTCACACGGTTATGCTGACGAAGATCTTCCGACAGGCAAGCACGAGCGATATTATTGTGAATGCGCACAAGATCAACCGTGGTGAGCCGGTGGAACTGGATAACAAGAGTATGGATTTCTTTTTCCTGAAACGTTACGATGCGGACAAGATCATCAATGTTACACTACAGTTGATCCTGCAGAAGCTTCCGAAGTTCGTCGGGGCCTCCATGATGGATATTCAGGTGCTGACGCCGATGAGAAAAGGCCTGCTTGGTGTGGAACGTTTAAACACAGTGCTTCAGATGTACTTAAACCCACCGGACAAACGCAAAAAGGAAAAGGAGCATGGGACAACGCTTTTTCGCGAGGGCGACAAAGTGATGCAGATCAAGAACAATTATCAGCTCGAGTGGGAGATCCGCAGCAAATACGGTCTGTGCATTGACAAGGGAACCGGCGTGTTCAATGGTGATACCGGAATCATCGAGGAGATCAATGATTTCGCAGAGACGGTTACCGTGTGTTTCGATGAGGGGCGCATGGTCGAATATCCGTTTAAACTTCTCGAGGAACTGGAACTTGCTTACGCGGTAACGATCCACAAGTCGCAGGGATCGGAGTATCCGGCAGTCGTGATTCCGTTATTGACGGGACCACGCATGCTCATGAACCGGAATCTTTTGTATACGGCTGTGACCAGAGCCAAAAAATGTGTTACAATTGTGGGAAACGATACGACGTTCGAGCAGATGATCGCAAATAATTCGCAGCTGAAACGTTACAGCGGTCTGCGTGACCGCCTTGTGGAAGATGCAAACGAAATGTGATAAGTCGGCGATTACATAGAAAACGATATGCAGCATCCATGCACTCGGGGAAGAACAAGCAGGGATGATGCTGGCATGAAAGGAGCATGACCCATGGAAATAAAAATATTGACAGATGAGCAGCTGCCGGAAGCGATTGGACTGGCGAGAGGGGTATTTGATTACTGCCTGCGCAATACGATTCCGAATCCGAAAATGGTGCAGGCATTTGAACAGTATATTCATCAGGACTATTTAAAGCATATGATCAACGAGGGGTATCTTGTCATGTGGGGCGCGTATGAGCAGGGATCAATCGTAGGAATGTCTGCGATGCAGTCGGAAGGTCATATTACGATGCTATATGTTCATCCGATGTACCAGAGACGTGGAATCGGTAAGAAGATGTTGTACGAAATGAGGAAATATGCAAAAAGCGTTTATAATCTTTCATTCGTCACGCTCAATGCGATGCCGGCATGGACGGAGCGGTATTTTGCAAAGCGTAAATTTAAAAGGATGAATGTGATGCCGAACAATGATTTTGTTTCCATGCAGGCATCGAGTATTGATGAAATCACTTATGAAAAAAAGCCGATTTCGACCGGAGCTGTTCTTTCTGTAGTCTTCGGATCGCTTTTCTTCTGCATTCTGGCGGTTGTGATCGGGCTGATCGGATTGATCTTGTAGAAGATCGCAGACAGATATACAGAAGGCATTATCAACAAAATGTATAAAATGTACATATTTATTAAAAAAACCTCGGCACTTTTTTCGATGCT
>URQG01000303.1 GCA_900549895.1 uncultured Lachnobacterium sp. | reverse complement strand
TACGATTTTGAAAAATTTTGTGGACAAACGAAATAAATCAGGCTTAAATTTCGTTGTTCTAATAAATATTTGTAAGAACATCATTTAGAGCGTATATAGGAGGCCTTTTTATGTTCGAGCAATTTTTCAAATCACAAGTTGCAGCTGTTTCTGACCCCTACCAGTGCAATCGCATCACGGATGCACTGGCAGCTGCTGGAATCAAATTCTATTGCAAAACCAAAGATGTCAATCGGCGGAATACGTTCGATCAGGCAAGAATTGGATCTTTAGGCATAAAACCGAAGTATGTCACAGAGATATTTGTGGACAAAGAAAATGCGGACATGGCACTACATATTGTACATAGCCTATGACATGGTATTGGTATGAAGTAAAGTTTTAGATGTCGGAGAATCTGAAATCATGTATGACAATAGACAAAATAACCGATTTAGCATATTCATCGGTGCTATTGTAGTAAGCCTACTTGTTCTTATCACAGGATGCTCATCTGCCCAAAAGGAAATCAATACAGACGAGCCAATCACAGAGGATAGCTCAAATCCAGTTACGTTAACAGTCTACCTTACGGCTCACTATGCAAATCCTGATACACATTGTCCTATCTATGAAAAACTGCTAGATTATCAAAAAGAGAACCCGAATATCACAATACAGTTCGTATCGCCCAAAGAGGGTGATACCGCAGAGCGTGAGGCAGAGATTCATCAGCTAAATACGGAAATCCTTTCAGGCAAGGGTCCCGACCTTTTTATTATGGAAGGAAACCGATTGACAAATGTTAATCTATTTCCAGATATCGAAAAGAGTATAATGAATGGAGCTTTTCTCGATCTCACCGATGTAATGGATTCAAACGGATTCACCGCAGAGAATTTTTATATGCCTCTTTTAGATGCTGGAAAACTAAAAGGAAAACAGTATATTTTACCTTTGTGCTTTTCAGTTCCAACTCTGACAAGTGCAGAAAGCGTTCTGAAAGACAGCGGATTTGATATGCAAGCCGCATCAAAAAGCCTTGCTGCCACGATGGATGAACTGCTGCGCATCTATAAGGAAAAACCAATGCTGGTTGTGACGGACTTTAGCATGACAAGCGCGTTATCGCAGCCGATCATCGATTACAAGAATCACATTATTAACTTGGACACAGCTAGTTGTCGGCAAACATTAGCATACGAGAAAGAATTCCGTACGGGTGAAATTTCTTATGAGATGCAAAATGGTTTGTTTGACAGTTTCAATCCAGAAGTAGTCCAAGATTATTTTGCAAACGGTGAACCTTTTGCTAGTCTTGACCCAAGCTATATGACGGTGGGACTTCTTCGGCAGTGTGCAGCTCTTGGAATCAAAACCGTAACACTTCCCATTCCCAATGAGCTAGGCGGTGTTACTGCTGAAATCGGTTCTTACGCAATGGGAAATCGAAACACAAAGCATCCAACAGAGGTAAAAGCACTTTTAGCTTATCTTCTTAGTGAAGAATGCCAGTCGAGTTCGGCGTTTGCAGATAAAGATATGTTTCCTGTCCGACGTGGATGTCTTAAAAAATGTATGGAAGCACAATATCAATTCAGTGTCTATGATGCATCCCATGAAAAAATAGGGCAAGAAGATATTGAAAACCGAAAAGAGATGTATGGTGACAATTTGACTGATGCACAGCTAGATCAACTTGAAACAATATGTGACAAGATCAATGCAGCGCAATATCACACAATTTGGTACCGTGCCTTGCAGCTTGATCAAAGTGAGGATGGCGGAAATCTTCTAAGCGAAACGATGGTTCAGTATTGGAATGATGAAATTACCCTTGATGAGCTTGTTGATCGACTTACTCCGCGGCTCAAATTGTACCTTGATGAATAAAATGAAAAAGAATCTTCAGAGCAATATCCTTCTTCTGCCGGCACTTATTGCCGGATTTTTTTGCTATCTGTTTCCAATCTTGATTGCTTTTTGGAAAAGTCTCTTTCTTGGAACAGGAACTGATTTTGTCGGCATACAAAATTATGTGGATCTTTTTGAAAATGAGGCATTTTCACTTGCCGTTAGAAATCTGTTTCATTTGTGGGCTATTATTATACCCGTCAATTTGGTTATTGGCATTTTCATTGCGGAAGTTTATATAAAGTTCCGACAAGAAAAACTTTGTCTGTTCTTCCTTGTTCCTTCAATACTTCCGGCAGCTTGTGTTGTGACAATCGCATCAAGCATCTTACGAAAATCTCCTAGCCAGTGGGGTGAAACACCATTTGCATTTTATGTGTTCCTTGTAATTGTGTTATGGAAAACGCTGGGATTCTCAATTTTAATTTTTATGGTTGCTATGAAATCCATTGAATCTGAGATCATAGATGCCGCCATGCTGGATGGAGTCAACCCTTTACAATGTTTTTGGTACATAAAGCTTCCAATAATAAAGAGTTCTTTATTGATTTGTGGAATCTTGACGATTTACAATAGCTTTCGATGCTGTCTCTTATACACATCTGACGCTGCCGACGATCTTACG
>URQG01000302.1 GCA_900549895.1 uncultured Lachnobacterium sp. | reverse complement strand
TCGTCGGCAGCGTCAGATGTGTATAAGAGACAGGTGCTTGATAAGACGAAGACGGCGATGGGCGCGAGACTTCTTCGTTCCTACGTGGAACAGCCGCTGATCGACAAAGATGAAATTATAAAAAGGCAACAGATGATCGGCAAATTGAATGAGCAGGAAATCACACGCGAGGAACTGCGGGAATATTTGAATCCAATCTATGATCTGGAGCGTCTGATCACGCGAATTACATACCAGACGGCGAACCCGCGCGATATGATCGCATTTCGCAATTCTCTGCAGATGCTTCCGCCAATCGCAACTTTGCTTAAGGATATTGACTGCGAGCTTGCGGCGGAAATCAGGGATGAGTTTGACTGTCTGACGGATCTGTACGACCTTCTTCTGGCATCCATCAATGAGGAGCCACCGATTTCCGTGCGTGACGGCGATATCATAAAAGAGGGCTACCATGAGGAAGTGGATCGTCTGCGCCACGCATCCAAAGATGGCAAAAAGTGGCTGGCCGATCTGGAGGCAGAAGAAAAAGAAAAGACAGGCATCAAGAACCTTCGAATCAAGTACAATAAAGTATTCGGTTACTATCTGGAAGTGACGAATTCCTTTAAGGATATGGTTCCCGATTATTATGTGCGAAAGCAGACGCTGACAAATGCGGAGCGTTACATCACGCCGGAACTCAAGGAACTTGAGGATACGATCCTCGGCGCAGAGGATCGTCTGGTGAATCTCGAGTACGATCTGTTCCGGGAGATCCGTGATCAGATTGCGGCGAATGTGGCACGTATCCAGAAGACTGCGAAGGCGATCGCCAAAATCGACGTGTTTGTTTCGCTGGCGGTAGTGGCAAGTCAGAACAATTACTGTTGCCCGAAGATCAATGAAAACGGACTGATCGATATCAAAGGCGGAAGACATCCGGTGGTTGAGAAAATGATCGTCAACGATATGTTTATTGATAATGATACCTATCTCGACAATCATCACAACCGCATCTCGATCATTACCGGACCGAATATGGCAGGTAAATCGACTTATATGCGGCAGACTGCTTTAATCGTGCTGATGGCGCAGATTGGAAGCTATGTTCCGGCTGCATCGGCAAACATTGGTATTGTGGACCGTATCTTTACACGTGTCGGTGCTTCGGATGATCTTGCAAGCGGACAGAGTACCTTTATGGTCGAGATGAATGAGGTGGCCAACATTCTGCGCAACGCGACCTCCAATTCACTTCTGATTCTCGATGAGATTGGACGCGGAACAAGTACATTTGACGGACTCAGTATCGCATGGGCGGTCGTGGAATATATCAGCAATCCGAAGCTGCTCGGTGCAAAAACGCTTTTTGCAACGCACTATCATGAACTGACGGAGCTTGAGGGCAAGCTTGGCAACGTCAACAACTATTGTATCGCGGTCAAGGAAAAAGGCGATGATATCGTATTCCTCCGCAAGATCGTAAAAGGCGGAGCGGACAAGAGCTATGGTATTCAGGTAGCCAAGCTTGCAGGTCTCCCGGAGATGGTCGTGGAGCGTGCCAAGGAGATCGTCAACCAGCTTTCCGCAAACGATATTACGGAAACGGTCAAGAATATTTCGGTTGAGACGGCACCTTCAAACAAGAAGAAAAAGGAGCCGCATCTGGATGAGGTAGATCTGACGCAGATGTCGCTTTTTGACACGGTCAAGGATGATGATATCATTCAGGAACTACGTGAGGTGGATATCAGTCATATGACGCCACTCGATGCAATGAATAAATTATATGAGTTACAGAATAAGGTTAAGAATCGTTGGTAAAAGGTGATCTATGAGTAAAATTGCACTGTTAAGTCAGGAAACAATTGATAAGATTGCAGCCGGAGAGGTAATCGAGCGCCCAAGTTCCGTGGTAAAGGAGCTTGTGGAAAATGCGATCGATGCCGGAGCGAGTGCAATCACGGTGGAGATCAAGGAGGGTGGCATCTCATTCATCCGCATCACAGACAACGGATGCGGAATTGAACACGACGAAGTACCACTTGCGTTTCTACGTCATTCTACAAGTAAGATTAAGAGCGCAGAAGATCTCATGTGCGTACATTCACTCGGATTCCGAGGCGAAGCGCTCTCCAGTATTGCGGCGATTGCCCGCGTAGAACTGATTACGAAGACGTTTGACGCCTTGACCGGAACGAGATATCTGATCGAAGGCTCAAAGGAAGTGGCAATGGAAGAGATCGGCGCACCGGACGGAACAACATTTCTGGTAAAAGATCTCTTTTACAATACGCCGGCCCGCCGCAAGTTTTTAAAGTCAGCACAGACGGAAGGCACGTACATCAGTGATATGTTAGAAAAGCTTGCTTTGTCACATCCGGATATCTCATTTAAATATATCAACAATAATCAGACGAGACTTCACACATCCGGCAACGGCAATCGAAAAGATCTGATCTATCATATTTACGGGCGGGATATTGCAGCTTCACTTCCTGTCTCTTATACACATCTCCGAGCCCACGAGACGCGTAGTAATCTCG
>URQG01000301.1 GCA_900549895.1 uncultured Lachnobacterium sp. | reverse complement strand
GATCTACACGCGTAAGATCGTCGGCAGCGTCAGATGTGTATAAGAGACAGGGTGTCGATGATCTGGCAAGAATGCATTCATGGATGGTGTTGGTATTGCTGCTCCTTGGCATTTTTACAAGGCTTGGCATCTTTAGCCTGTTGGCGTTAGTGCTTATGGTTTATATGTATTTTCGCGTTTTTTCCCGCAATACATCAAAGCGTTATGAAGAGAATCAGAAATATCTGAATTTCAAGTACAATCGTACCGTTTCATGGAATCGCTTCAAAAAGCATTTGGCGCAGAGAAAAGATTATCGCTTTTATAAATGCCCGATGTGCAAGCAGGAAGTGAGAGTCCCGAAGGGACACGGAAAGATTGAAATTACCTGTCCGAAATGCAGAGAGCAGTTTATTCGGAGATCTTAGTACAGAGAGAAAATAAGCGATTGCGTGTTTTATGATGAAAGCAGTGCTTCAAAAAGTGTGTAAGCCACCGGAGGATTTATGTTTGGCTATATTAATGTAAACGGCAAAGAATTGTCAGAAGAAAATAAGAATATCTATCAGTCCTATTATTGCGGACTTTGCAGAAATCTTCGTGATTTCTGTGGCCCGAAAGGACAGGCTCTTCTCAATTATGATATGACATTTTTGGTTGTGCTGCTGACCGGTCTGTATGAACCGGATACTAAGAGCAGGGAGTTTACCTGTGTGCTTCATCCGATTAAGAAACGTCAGGCACGTTCGAACGAAATTCAACAGTATGCAGCACAGATGAATGTATTGCTTGCATACTACAATCTGGTTGATGATTGGAAGGATGAGAAAAGTTACACGAAGAAGACCATTGCTTCCATGTTTGAAAAGGATTATAAGCGCGTTGCCGCGCAGTATCCGAGACAGGTGAAAGCAGTGGAGGATTATATAGCCAAGCTGTCTGCCTATGAGGAAAGTAAGGAGACCAATATTGATCTTGTTGCGGGACTTACCGGGGAGATGTTGGGAGAAATATTTGCGTGGAAACAGGACGAGTGGTATGATGAACTGAAAACACTCGGCTTTTATCTCGGTAAATTCATCTATCTGATGGATGCGTACGAGGATTTGAAGAAGGACGAAAAAAATGATTCTTACAATCCGCTTCGCTATCTGGAGATCAATGATGAACAGGAATTTGAGGTACTTTGCAGACTTATGATGACGAGCATGCTTTCCGAGTGTGCAAAGTCATTTGAGCGACTGCCGATTCTGTTGCATGCGGATATCCTGCGTAACATTATCTATTCCGGCATCTGGTCGAAGTACGAGTATATCCAGTTAAAGAAGAAAAAGAGGAAGAAATAATGACAGATCCATATCAGGTGTTGGGCGTTACAAGAGGCGCTTCGGACGAAGAAATCAAGAAAGCATATCGAACTTTAAGCCGCAAGTATCACCCGGATGCCAATGTCAATAATCCAAATAAAGAGCAGGCCGAAGAACGCTTTAAGCAGGTGCAGCAGGCGTACGACCAGATTATGAAAGAAAAGCAGCAGGGACCGTCCGGTAATTATGGCGGTTTCAGTGGCTACGGTGGACAGGGGGCTTCCAATCCAGGTGGCGGATATAGTCAGCAGGGACCGTTTGGCGGTTTTAGCGGAACATACTATTACGGAAGCAATAATACCAATTCGCAGCGACGCGAGTCCTCACCGAAGATGCAGGCAGCACTTAATTATCTGCGTAATCAGTGTTACACGGAGGCACTCAATGTGTTAGGTGAGATCCCATTCTCTGAGAGAACCGGCCGCTGGTATTATTACAGTGCGGTTGCCAATGAGGGAGCTGGTAATACTGCTACCGCTTTGGAGCATATTCGTCGTGCGCTTGATCTTGAGCCGAGTAACATGGAGTATCGTCAGTTCCAGCAGCATCTGGAGTACGGTGGAACCTGGTATACAAATATGGGAAGCAGCTACGATAGACCATACAGTGGGTACAGTAATTTCTGCATGAGTCTGCTTTGTATGCAGGCATTGTGTACATGCTGTTGCCGCCCATTTTAAGTTGCGGCAAATTTATGTTTCAGATTCGATGGTCACTCAAAATAAAACTGTGAGATGAATCTACTCCATATAATCCGGGATGCCATCCTGGTCCAGATCAACGGAATGCGCTCCGATGTCCATCGTGTTCATGGTTCTGCGTTTCAGTCTGGCTGCCTCGGAAGCCTTTAACAGATAAGACTTGATCTCTTTGGCATGCTTTACGTGGATCAGCTTCAGTTCAGAATCGGTAACGTCACCGGTATAGCAGGTGATCGTTGCCACGCCGACGATGCGCTCGAGCAGCGTGGTCGTCAGTTTGACATCCTGAATTTTGTACATGTAGCAGTCATCCTCGGTCGTGCTAAGAAAGCCACGGTTCGTTGTCAGAAGGTCGGCTGTAATCGTGTATTTCGTAAAAGTCCATGGCAGTCCCAGAAACAGAATGCGCTTGCGTTCCTGAAACATAACGGGATCTTCGGTGTTCATGGTCTGTCTCTTATACACATCTGACGCTGCCGACGATCTTACGCG
>URQG01000300.1 GCA_900549895.1 uncultured Lachnobacterium sp. | reverse complement strand
GGCAGCGTCAGATGTGTATAAGAGACAGGTCCTGAGTCACTTCCGTAAAAATCTTGTTGCCAAGCTGCAGAAAACTGCCCTCAAAAAGTTTTGTGTTGGTAAGTGCAAGTGTGCCCTGTGCCGTAGTAATCCGTACTGATAAAATCTTCTTATCCATACCGACTACGGAGAGCGTGTCTCCCTGTGCGATATCCTCCATTGTCACGCGATCGTCCCCGGAAAACACATAGGTATCGTCATCATACCGGTACTTCGAATCCCCGATCTGCAGCATATTCTGCTGCGCAGAAACGGAAAAACGCCGGACATCATCATACACCCATGCCTGATCGGAAATCTGCGCATCACAAAGGATTCCCTCTGTATTAACATTACCGATTGTGATCAGAAGCCCCTGCACAAAGGAAGCGATCGTTGTCCGGTTCCCATACTCATCATAGAAACGGGTCCCGGTTCCGTAATAATAGCGGTATTCCATGCCATTCTCGTACCGGTACAGCCGAAGTGACTCCTCCATCTGGTCGACTGCCACGACCAGATAAAAATCCTCTTGTGCCGGATCTGTTTCGGTTACCTGTGTCGGATCATTTTCCTGCGTCTGGTCGGCAATGGAATGGTGAAAATAGGTCCCTTCTCCAAGGGTGTCCTTCTTTCCGCATCCCATTCCGGAAAACAGCACAACCAAAAGTATGAGATATGTAATTATCCATCGTTTATTTTTTTTCTTCATAGCTTTAGTATACATGATTCTTATAAGAATGAAAGCATATTTTCCAAAAAACGGCTCCTCGCCGGTTCCAGTTCACTCATCCTGACAAGCTTTTCAATTTCCCGTTCCGACACCCATGTCTTACGTGAATTACTGTAGTGATTGGAAACCTTCCAGAATTTTTCCGGGAAAAGCAGCATTGCATATAAAAGTTTCTTTTCATCCGCACACATGGCACGTGCTTTGTCATACTGTTCCAAAAGACGCATTCCAAGGTCCTTTTCCCACCGGTTCTTTTCAAGCATCTTTCGGACAAAATTTGCCAGATCGACCACCTGCATCGTATAACACATATTCTCATAGTGAACAATGCGAAATCCATCTGTGGTCCGAAGCACGTTGTGTTGGTTAAAATCTCCGTGACACAGGCCTTTTACCGAATGTATCTCTTCCTCGTCAAGAAGACGGATAGCCTCAGCGGCATCCCCCATATAGTGCTCGTACTGCGCAAGAAAACTGCGTTCAAATTCGTTTCTGCTTCGCCTTGCAAGCACATAGTTTTTCACCTTGATCAGCTCCCTGTAATGTCTTTGACACACATTGGACGGATCATTTCGGTCCGTCATCATGAATTCCGGAATCTCCGGAGCACAGTCGCGAAGCGCTGTGTGCAGCTTTGCAAGCTGCGTAACCGCCCGAATCATATCCGATTCCCGGCTCGTACTGCACTCTCCACCGGAAATCATATCTTTTAACCAGTAACGCATACCCATGTCATCATTCGCTACCGCCTCGCCTTCCTTTGTCAGGCAGATCTGCTCCGCAGGAAATCCGCTCTCGCTCAGTCGCAAAAGTACACCGCGCAAAAACATCGCCCTCTCTTTGGACCCGCGAAACGGTGCAAGCAGCTTCATACCCTCGTTCGTTTCACAAATATAAGCGCCCCTTCCGCGGCTGATCTGTTTTATTTCTAAGTCGTACTGTTGTAAGATTGCTTCCGACTGATTATACAAAAAAAACCCTCCCATATGACATCAGTTGTGTTCTATCATATGAGACGGGTCATCAAATTATGCGCCAATTCCAGCAGCTTATCCCTCTGATTTAATTCCGGATTGTCGAGCACGCGCTCAAACAATTCATTCAATACCTCACCGATCTCCCTGCCCGGCTTCATGCCCATCGCGATCAGATCCGATCCGCCGATTGCAAGGTCCTTCTTCTGCACACATTGCCGCGCTGCACAGATCTCCTTAAAAAGGTGTTCGTAAGTATCCACATAAGCAAGTTTTTCTTCTCTGCGATACAGACTCTGTCCGAGCGTATCCGCCCTCTTTACCGCAAAAAGCGCGGGCATATTCTCCACTCCGATCCTGTTCATCGCACGCCGAACCGTACGTTCGGAAAGTTCCGGCCTGTCATCGTGGTAACGAATCAGCCGGCATACATTCTCCGTCGTATCATTGTCAAACTTCAACCGGTGCAGGATTGCTTTGGCCATATCCGCCCCCTTCACCGGATGCCCCTTGAAATGATTTTGCCCTGCTTCGTCCGTTGTCAGGCACACCGGCTTTGCAACATCGTGCAATAGCATCGTAAGGCGCAGTACCTTGTCCGGTGCAACATGGTCAAGGGTGTGGAGTGTATGTTCCCCGACCGAATAACAGTGATGCTTATTATGCTGCTCTGTTTTCATCATGGTATCAAACTCCGGCATAAAAATGCGTGTCAGTCCGGTCTCATAGACCGTACGCATCTCCTGCGGATGTGCGGAAGTCAGAAGCTTTACCAGTTCCATCTGTATGCGTTCCGCGCTTACGGCCCGCAGGTTC
>URQG01000299.1 GCA_900549895.1 uncultured Lachnobacterium sp. | reverse complement strand
CGCGTCTCGTGGGCTCGGAGATGTGTATAAGAGACAGACGTATTGGGCTATGTTATCACTGTTACCGCCAAGGACGGAAGCCAGGGAAGCATTACATTTTCCGTCGGCATCCAGAAGGATGGAACGGTAAACGGATATTCCATTACAGATATTTCCGAGACTCCGGGACTCGGTATGAAAGCAGAAGATGAGGCGTTCTACAGTCAGTTTGAGAACAAGAAAGTAGATGCCTTTACGGTTGTTAAGCAGACACCTTCTTCCGATGATCAGATTGAGGCAATCACCGGATCGACCATTACATCTAAGGCTATGGCAAACGGTTGCAACGCTGCAATCCTTTACTTCCAGAATGCGTTAGGAGGTGCTCAGTAATGAATAAATATG
Organism: uncultured Lachnobacterium sp.; assembly: GCA_900549895.1. GTDB lineage: Bacteria > Bacillota > Clostridia > Lachnospirales > Lachnospiraceae > Roseburia. Next base: position 2,165 of record URQG01000299.1, on the reverse strand, counting down.
TGGAACGTTTATATAACGGTGTGATCAAAGAGAACCCGACCTTCGTTCTGATGCTTGGTATGTGTCCGACACTTGCCGTAACATCATCTGCAATCAACGGACTTGGCATGGGACTTTCCACACTGGTCGTACTTGTATTTTCCAATCTTTTGATCTCGCTTTTTCGTAAAGTGATCCCAAACGGTGTGCGTATGCCGGCTTACATTGTGATCGTTGCATCCCTTGTAACCGTCGTACAGTTTTTGATGCAGGCCTATTTACCAAGTTTATCAAACGCTTTGGGTGTATATATCCCTCTGATCGTTGTAAACTGTATCATCCTTGGCCGTGCAGAGAGCTACGCATCCAAGAATGGTCCGATCGAGTCAATCTTTGATGGAATCGGAATGGGACTTGGATTTACAATGGGTCTTACCATTATCGGTCTGATCCGTGAGATCCTTGGAGCCGGAACCTTTTTCGGACTTCCGTTCCTTTCCGTAGTAAAGGGATTTACACCAATCACCATCTTTATTATGGCACCTGGTGCATTCCTTGTACTTGCGTTCCTTGTAGCCGGAATGAATATCATTCGTAAGAAGATGGAAGCAAAAGGCAAGCCGCTTGCAGAGCCGGCAGGATGTCTGTCAGGCGATTGTGCACACTGTGGTCAGTCTGCACTGTGTACCGGTAAGAGTGCTGCTTCCTCAGACAATAAGCAGGCATAGGGAGGGAGAAGACGATGAGTACATTAGCTGAATTAGTTTTGATCGCAGTTGGTTCTGCAATCGTAAACAACGTAGTATTAAGTCAGTTCCTCGGAATCTGTCCGTTCCTTGGTGTATCCAAGAAGACAGAGACTGCTGCAGGTATGGGTGGAGCCGTAATCTTCGTTATTACCATTTCATCCTTTATCACCGGACTGATCTATAAATTTATTCTGGCCAATCCTTTTCTTGTATCCAAAGGAATCGATCTGACCTACTTAAAGACAATCGTATTTATTCTTGTTATCGCTGCACTGGTACAGTTCGTAGAGATGTTCTTAAAGAAGAGCATACCTTCTTTGTATCAGTCGCTTGGTGTGTATCTCCCACTGATCACGACAAACTGTGCGGTACTTGGTGTTGCGCTTAACTGTGTAACGTATGAATACAATCTGTTAGAATCTGTTATATACGGATTCTCTACTGCTCTCGGATTCTTTATCGCAATCGTACTGATGGCCGGAATCCGTGAGAAAATTGAATACAATGACATCCCTAAGACATTCAGAGGTACCGCAATCGTATTGATTACCGCATGTCTGATGTCCATCGCATTTATGGGATTCTCAGGAATGATTTAGGAGGAAAAGAATATGCTTACTGGAATTATTGTCGCAGCCATCGTAGTCGGCTGTGTTGGAATTATTCTTGGATTTTTCCTCGGAATCTCCGGAGAAAAATTCAAAGTTGAAGTAGACCCGAGAGAGGAAGCAATCCTTGAGGTTCTTCCTGGAAACAACTGTGGTGGCTGCGGCTACGCAGGATGTTCCGGTCTTGCTGCTGCAATCGCAAAGGGAGAAGCTCCGGTCGGACAGTGTCCGGTCGGCGGTGATCCGGTTGCTGCAAAAGTCGGTGAGATCATGGGTGTCTCTGCAGGCGCTTCTGTAAAGAAGGTTGCATTTGTAAAATGTGCCGGTACCTGCGAGAAGGCAAAACAGGATTATGATTACACCGGTGTGGAAGACTGTGCTGCTATGGCATTCGTTCCAAACGGTGGACCAAAGTCTTGTAATTATGGATGCCTTGGTTTCGGAACCTGTGTGAAGGCTTGTCCGTTTGATGCAATCCACATCGTAGATGGTATCGCCAAGGTTGATGAGAAGGTATGTAAGGCCTGTGGCAAGTGTGTTGCTGCATGTCCGAAGCATCTGATCGAACTTGTTCCTTATGAGGCAATGCACCTTGTACAGTGCAGCTCCAAGGATAAGGGTAAGGATGTTATGAATGCCTGCTCCGTAGGATGTATCGGATGTCATCTCTGTGAGAAGAATTGTCCTTCCGATGCAATCCATGTTGTTGACAATATCGCATACATTGATCAGGAGAAATGTACAGGCTGCGGAATCTGTGCAGAGAAATGTCCAAAGAAGATCATCTTATAGTTTTATGTGAGAACAGATTGTAAAAAGAAACCCGTTC
>URQG01000298.1 GCA_900549895.1 uncultured Lachnobacterium sp. | reverse complement strand
CGAGTGATTTTGTGTCTGCCTTAATGGACGTTCGAAGGAAACGTGCCGCCGCTGGGACACCTGTTTGAAGCGCACAACATAGAGGCATTCCAATGCACACGAAGCGAGTTTGGCCGCGGCGGCTCATATCGACTTCCTGAGGACGGCCATTTAGGCAGACTAGAAATTGCGAGCGCATCTGTGTCCGGCGGACACCGTCACGGAATGGTTCAAACGTTGTCGTACACAAAATTTAAGGGAAAAGAGAAATCGCTGACAAATTCAGAGATTTCGTCTAAAATCGCATTTGCTCAAAGGTGCGGCGCTCGAATATCAGAAATCGATATTCCACGCAATTGCGGACTTAATATGAGAAAAAGGAGCATAGCGAATCACTATGCTCCTTTTGATTACTGCATAATCTCTACAATAACCTTCTTGTCTTCTTTGGAAGCTGCTGCTTTCACAACAGAACGAATTGCCTTGGCGATACGTCCCTGCTTGCCGATGACCTTGCCCATATCGGACTGTGCGACACGAAGTTCAACGATCGTTCCCTTCTCGCTCTCAGTCTCGGTTACAACAACCTCGTCCGGAAAATCAACGAGTGATTTTGCAATTACTTCAACTAATTCTTTCATTACAGCCACCCCTTATTTCCTATTTTTCGATACCAGCTGCCTTGAAGATTTTGCTAACTGTCTCTGTTGGCTGTGCGCCTGTAGATAACCACTTCTTAGCCAGCTCTGCATCAACATGATACTCGCTAGGATCCTTGGTTGGATCGTAAGTTCCGATCTCTTCGATGCATCTTCCGTCTCTTGGAGAGCGGGAATCTGCAACAACGATTCTATAGAAAGGAGCCTTCTTCTGTCCCATTCTTCTTAATCTGATCTTTACTGCCATTGATTTCACCTCCTCATAGGTTTTGTTTGATTTTATCTAAAAGGGAAGTCCTTTGAACATTCCTCTTTTACCACGTTTACCGCCCATCATGCCGGGCATCTGTTTCATCATCTTCTTCATCTGCTCAAACTGCTTGACCAGACGATTAACCTCTGCGATATCCACACCTGCGCCTTTTGCAATACGATTCTTACGGCTCGGGTTTAAAAGGTTCGGATTCTGTCGTTCCTTCGGTGTCATAGAGTGGATGATTGCCTCTATGCGCTTCATGTTTTTCTCGGCTTCGTCGGTATCGATATCCGGCATCTTACCGGCTCCCATACCAAGCCCAGGCATCATTCCCATCAGACTGGAAAGTCCGCCCATCTTCTTCATCTGACTCATCGACTCCAGATACATCTCAAAGTCAAATTCGTTCTTGCGCATCTTCTGCTCAAGTTCTTTGGCTTTCTCCTCGTCAATGTTCTCCTGTGCTTTCTCGATCATCGTCAGCACATCGCCCATTCCAAGGATTCTGGAAGCCATACGATCTGGATAAAACTGCTCCAGATCCGACAGTTTCTCACCCATTCCTGCGTACAGGATCGGCTTGCCTGTCACTGCGCGGATAGAAAGCGCCGCACCACCTCTTGTGTCACCGTCCAGCTTGGTGAGCACAACACCATCGATGCCAATTTTCTCATCGAAGGTGGAAGCTACGTTGACGGCATCCTGTCCGGTCATGGCATCCACAACCAGAATTGTCTGGAATACGTCGACGGCTTCTTTTATCTCAACCAGCTCGGCCATCATCTCTTCATCCACATGAAGTCGACCGGCGGTATCGATGATCAATACATTGTAATCATTTTTCTTTGCATGTTCCACTGCAGCTTTTGCGATATCGGCCGGGCGGTTCTTGTCTCCCATGGAGAAGACTTCCACTCCCTGCTTCTCTCCGTTAATCTGCAACTGTTCGATTGCAGCCGGACGATACACATCACATGCGGCAAGAAGTGTTTTCTTACCTTTACTCTTCAACTTACCCGCGATCTTGGCGGTCGTTGTCGTCTTACCGGCTCCCTGCAAACCGACCATCATGATCACGGTCAGTTCCTTGCCCGGGCGAAAAGCGATCTCCGTTGTCTCGGAGCCCATGAGATTGACCATCTCTTCATTTACGATCTTGATCACCATCTGTCCCGGATTGAGTCCGCTCATAACATCCTGGCCGATCGCACGCTCCTGCACATCTTTGACAAACTTCTTTACGACTCTAAAGTTAACATCCGCTTCAAGCAGAGCCATCTTGACTTCCCGGAGTGCCGTCTTGACATCATCCTCGGTCAGTCTGCCCTTGCTGCGCAGATTTTTGAATACATTCTGCAGTTTTTCGGAAAGACTGTCAAATGCCATCCTACAACTCCTCTAAAATCTGATTCGATATTGCTGCTATCCGCTCCATGAGTTGTTCATCTTTCGATTCATGGAACTCCTCAGTCAATGTGTGAATGGTTTCCACATCCTTCTTAACGGATAAGAACTTTCTTACCAAATGAAGCTTCTGTTCGTAATCAGCCAGTTTCTTGTTGCATCGCTTGATCATATCCGCAACACCCTGTCTGCTGATTCCCTCCTCACCGGCAATCTCACCGAGTGAGAGATCGTTACTGTCTCTTATACACATCTCCGAGCCCACGAGACGC
>URQG01000297.1 GCA_900549895.1 uncultured Lachnobacterium sp. | reverse complement strand
GATTACTACGCGTCTCGTGGGCTCGGAGATGTGTATAAGAGACAGGAGCAGGAGAAGCGGTAAAGCAATGAAGGAGCGTCTGATCGACAATTGCATATTGTATGTGCTTGGCATTTTCCTTATGATAGGAATGTTGGGATGGGTGCGCCCGGTGATCGTTGTACTCATTGCGTTGCTGCATATCACTTTATCGGATCTGATACCCGGGAAACGGTTGCGTTATATCGAGATGGGAGCATTTGTCGGAGCCGGTGCTGCCATGCAGGATCATGCACTGATGCTTTTTCTCCCGCTTTTGCTATATGACTGTGTGCGGATGCGTTCGTGGAAGGCAGGCGTAATCATCGGTGCCGGAGTCCTCTGTCAGATGGTATGGTTTGTTCAGGGAGAGATCGGCGTGTTTCGGTTCGTGTTATGGTGTTTTACTTTGATTCTTGCGGCAATCTTTTCCGTGCGCACCGAGCGCAGCTTAACGCTGGCGCAGGAGGTCATCCATCTGAAGGATTCGTCCACGGAACTTCGCCTTGCGATGCAAAAAAGGCAGCAGGATCTGTTGGAAAAGCAGGATTATGAGATCCATCTTGCAACGCTTCAGGAGCGCAACCGTATTGCGCGGGAGATTCACGATAATGTGGGACATATGCTTTCACGGAGTATTTTGCAGATGGGGGCTTTGCAGACAATCCATAAAGAGGAGCCGTTGCACGGGCAGCTCGTTGCCATCAATGATACGCTTTCGCAGGCGATGAATAACATTCGCGAGAGCGTGCATGATCTGCACAATGAGTCGCTGGATCTCAAGCAGGCGCTTCGTGAGGTGACCGATGAATTTAGAGATAAGTATGAGATTGCTTTTACCTATGATATGTCGGCGGCGGTTCCACGCAATGTGAAATACTGTTTTCTGGCGATCACAAAGGAAGCTTTGGCCAATGTTGTGCGTCACAGCAATGCGACGCGTGTCAGTTTGTATTTTTGCGAACATCCGGGTTTCTATCAGATGCTGGTGGAAGATAACGGCACGGACATTAAAGTGAAAGAAGCACAGATTGCAAAGGCGCAGGTAAGCGGAATCGGTTTATCCAATATGCGGGAGCGCGTGGAGGCACTTGGCGGAACGATCGCTTTTTTGACGGATAAGGGCTTTGAGATCCGGATTTCGATTCCGAAGGATATGTGAAATAGCGAATCGTTTAAGCTGAAAATAAAGGGAGAAAAGTGAAAATGAGAGTTGTAATTGTGGACGATGACCAGCTTGTGGCATTGTCGCTGAAAACGATATTGGAGGCGAACGAAGAAATATCGGTTGTCGGAACCGGAAATGACGGAACAGCAGCAATAGACTTATACGAGAGGAAGCGACCAGATATTCTGCTTATGGATATTCAGATGAAACCGATGAGCGGACTGGCGGCGGCGGAACAGATTTTAAAGACGGATCGTGACGCAAAGATTTTGTTTTTGACGACGTTTTCAGATGATGAATATATCGTAAAGGCGCTGGATCTGGGCGCAAAAGGTTATATCTTAAAGCAGGACTTTGAGGGAATCCTTCCGGCGCTTCAGACGGTACAGCGCGGGCAAAGTGTGTTCGGGGGTGAGATCGTCAGTCGTATTCCGGTGCTGATGCAGTCAAAGTCGGAGTTTGATTATGCTTTCTATGACATCGGGGAGAAGGAACGGGAGATTATTGCTTTGGTCGGTAAAGGAAAAAGTAACCGGGAGATCGCAGATGAGCTGTTTTTGAGTGAGGGCACGGTGCGCAATTATATCAGTACGATCCTTGAGAAACTCTCGCTGCGCGACCGGACGCAGCTTGCTGTATTTTATTTGACGAAAGTATGCTGATGCGCTACAATAAAATATCGGGCATAAACCGGACATAACGTGTTCGATATCCATAGGGAGAGGATGAGGGGAAAAGTGCGAAAAATATCCCCGGACCGATGGTGTGGGAAAGAAAAAAATAACGATGAAAATGCTTAAATGCAGGAGGGGTTCAATATGAAAATCGGAATTGGAAATGATCATGCAGCAGTGGAGATGAAGATGCAGATAAGGGAGTATCTGGAAAGCCTTGGACATGAGGTTGTAAACTATGGTGTTGACACAACGGAAAGGTGTAATTATCCGGAGATCGGCGAGAAAGTCGGACGCGCAGTTGCAGCCGGTGAGGTGGAGTGTGCGGTGCTTATCTGCGGAACAGGTGTTGGTATCTCGATTGCAGCAAACAAAGTTCATGGTGTGCGTGCAGCCGTATGCTCGGATATCACGACCGCGCATCTTGTTAAGGAACACAACAATGCGAACATTATCGCGTTCGGTGCACGTATCGTAGGAATCGAGACCGCAAAGGATATCGTGAAGGCTTATCTGGATGCCAAGTTCCTTGGCGGACGTCACCAGACAAGAATCGATATGATTTCTGACATTGAGACAAGAAATTTCTGACATTGAGACAAGAAATAATACTTGATAAATATGGCATTTTATAGTAAAATGGCTCAATGAGAGAGTTTTTACTCGTAATTTAAGGAGGAAGATCGAATGATTTCAGCAGGAGATTTCAGAAACGGTGTTACTGTCTCTTATACACATCTGACGCTGC
>URQG01000296.1 GCA_900549895.1 uncultured Lachnobacterium sp. | reverse complement strand
ACGAGATTACTACGCGTCTCGTGGGCTCGGAGATGTGTATAAGAGACAGGCACATCGTCGGTAAGGACAAGTTACTGTATCGTGCAATCAAAGCCGACAAGTTAAGTTCCATCATTTTTTACGGGCCGCCGGGGACAGGCAAGACAACACTCGCAAAGGTGATCGCGCACACGACGAGCGCCGAGTTCATGCAGATTAATGCAACATCCGCCGGCAAGAAAGATATGGAAGAAGTCATTACAGCGGCGAAGAATAATCAGGGAATGTATGGTAAGAAGACGATTCTTTTTATCGATGAGATTCACCGTTTCAACAAGGGACAGCAGGATTATCTGCTTCCGTATGTGGAGGACGGAACCATCATCCTGATCGGTGCAACGACCGAGAATCCGTATTTTGAAGTAAACGGCGCTTTGCTTTCAAGATCCGTGATCTTTGAACTGAAAAAATTATCAAAAGAGGATATCCGGACACTTCTTCTTCGGGCAATCAGCGATAAGGAAAAAGGCATGGGAGCTTATCATGCTGCCATCGATGATGATGCGCTTGAGTTTCTTGCGGATGTCAGTAACGGAGATGCCCGTGCGGCACTTACCGCGTTGGAACTTGGCGTGCTGACAACGGACCGCAGTGAGGACGGAATCATTCATATTACGATCGATGTTGCGAGTGAATGTATCCAGAAGAGAGTCATCTCGTATGACAAAAGCGGGGATAATCACTATGATACCGTATCTGCATTTATTAAAAGTATGAGAGGCTCCGATCCGGATGCAGCCGTGTATTATCTGGCAAGGATGCTTTATGCAGGAGAGGATGTCAAGTTTATTGCAAGGCGTATTATGATTCTGGCATCGGAGGATATCGGCAATGCCGATCCGATGGCTTTGACCGTGGCTGTATCCGCGGCACAGGCGGTAGAACGGATCGGAATGCCGGAGGCACAGATCATTTTGGCGCAGGCTGTCACTTATATGGCGAGTGCACCGAAGAGTAATTCGGCAGTGAATGCAATCAGCAGGGCAATGAATGTGGTCGGGCGGACAAAGACACCGCCGGTGCCGACGCATCTGCAGGATGCACATTACAAGTCGGCAGAAAAATTAGGGCATGGCCTTGGATATAAATATGCACACGATTACAAGAATCATTACGTGAAGCAGCAGTATCTGCCGGACGGACTGACCGATGAGGTATTTTATGAGCCGTCGGAGAACGGATACGAGGCAACGATTCGGGAATATTACAAGAAGATACACGAAGATCCGGATGAATAAATACCGGATAAAACGAAACGAAAACAACACATTTCTAATAAGTGGAATTAAAGGAGGAGCAACCATGAAATCTTATCAGGAGATGACAAGAGAGGAATTATTACAGGAAAAAGCACAGTTGGAAGCAGAGTATGCCAAGATCAAGGACATGGGACTTGCACTTGATATGTCCAGAGGAAAGCCTTCATCTGAGCAGCTTGATTTGTCCATGGGACTTTTGGATGCTGTAAATTCATCTTCTTCCGTAAAAGGTGAGAACGGAGTTGATCTGCGTAATTACGGCGGACTTGACGGAATCCCGGAAGCAAAGAAACTGATCGGCGACATGGTTGGTGCCAAGCCTGAGAATGTGATCGTATATGGTAATTCAAGCTTAAATATCATGTATGATCAGATCTCGCGTGCGGAGATCTTCGGAATCTGCGGAAATACACCTTGGAGCAAACTGGATAAAGTAAAATTCTTATGTCCGGTTCCGGGCTATGACCGTCACTTTGCAATCACGGAAGAGTTCGGTATCGAGATGATCAACATCCCAATGACCGAGGATGGACCGGATATGGATCTGGTTGAGAAGTATGTAAACAGTGATCCTGCTGTCAAGGGAATCTGGTGTGTCCCGAAATATTCGAATCCACAGGGTGTCGTATATTCCGACGAGACAGTTCGTCGTTTCGCAAACTTAAAGCCGGCTGCGCCTGACTTCAGAATCTTTTGGGATAATGCGTATGTCGTTCATCATCTGTATGAGGATCGTCAGGCTGAGATTTTAAATATTCTGGACGAATGTGAGAAAGCAGGAAATCCTGATATCGTATTCCAGTTCTGCTCGACAAGTAAGGTAAGTTTCCCGGGATCGGGTATTGCGGCAATCTCTGCATCTGATGCTAACATTGCGGATATTAAGAAGCGTCTTGGCGTTCAGACGATCGGTCATGACAAGATCAATCAGTTGCGCCATGTTGTATTTTTCAAGAATATCGATGGAATCCGTGCGCATATGATGAAGCAGGCTGCCATCATCCGTCCGAAGTTTGAGCTGGTTGAGAATTTTTTAAATGAAGAGATCGCACCTCGCGGAATCGGAAACTGGATTTCTCCGCTCGGTGGATACTTCTTTGGATTTGAAGCTTTAGAAGGATGTGCAAAGCAGATCGTTGCCAAATGCAAAGAGGCCGGTGTCGTGCTTACCGGTGCAGGATCCCCTTATCCGTACAAGAATGATCCAAAGGATTCGGTTATCCGTATCGCTCCGACCTATCCGTCTATGGAAGACTTAAATGAGGCGGCAAAGGTATTTGTGACGGTTGTTCGTATGGCTGTCTCTTATA
>URQG01000295.1 GCA_900549895.1 uncultured Lachnobacterium sp. | reverse complement strand
CTGTAGATTTCAATATTATTTGACTTTGCATCCAGATTTCCCTTCGCGAATTCTGTCAGAAGCTGATTAATATCTCCTATTACATCCTTCAATGTGGAGGTAGTCCTGCGAAAGCTCTGTGCCAGACCGCCAAGTTCATCTTCCGATTCATAGGTCACATCAATCTCCAGATTTCCCTGAGAGATCGCATCTGCCGCAGTCTCAAGCTGCTCCAGCGGCTCAAGGATATTCTCCGTCAGTGCTTTTAACATCATCTTTCCCAAAATCAGAATCGCAATGATTCCAACGATCGGAATAATCAGTAATACGGGATGTCCGAGAGCAATCATCATCGCTGCAAATAAAACATTGTTAACTGCCAATACAACAATGATAACTTTCAAGACCAACGAAAGCTTATCTGCTATCTTTCTGTTCTGAAAAAATTCTTTTCCTCGCATAAAACTACTCCTTTGTTCCAAGTATATCTCTGTTACTGCTTTTCCATTTTACTTTACTTCAGATGTTCTAGAAATGCAAGGGAAATTATTCTTTCACGCCAAAACACTCCGTTTGGCTTTCACAACCTGTCTTGTGTCTTTTCCGGAATACTCACAGGTGATTATATCCAGTGTTTTTTGCCTTTACTTTTCGTAAAGAAACTCTTCCGGCAATGTCACCTTGAAATCTTTCGCAAGATCACGGAAATTGTCCGGTGTGATCGTCTGAAGCTTATCCGGTCTCATGGATAACATTTTCACGAGAATCTCTGCGGATTTCTCGGCAGTATGCATTAATCCGAATGTCAGATCAAAATCTTCGCCGGCTGCAAACATACCGTGATGTGCCCAGATGGCAAGATCATATTTTTTCATCAGTTCACTGGTCGCAACGGCGATTTCTCTTCCCCCCGGAACCATCCACGGAACCACACCGACACCGGCCGGAAAAACAACCGGACACTCGGTTGCCATCTCCCACAGTTCTCTTGTAAACACTTTGTCCTCAAGCGGAAGCACAAATGTGAGTGCAATGATATTGGTGGTATGTGCATGATAGACCACGCGATAATTTGGATTCTGAAGCTTCTTTACCTCAAGGTTCATCAGATGGCTCGGAAGCTCGGAAGTCGGTCTTCCTCCGTTGACCAGTCCCCAGACGATACGATAGTTTTCGCCTTTTTCATCCAGCTCGATCATGCAGATGGAATCCTCCGGCTTAAGGATCACATTGCGGAAATACTTACCGCTTCCCGTAACCAGGAAAAACTCGCCCGCAAGGTTCGGCACACTGGTGCCAATCGGCTGCCACTCTTTTGCCTGAAAATTCTCCTTTACCGATTCCACTTCTTCCGGTTTCACACGATAAGAAAGGTTTCCTCCGTTTCTCTCATGCCATCCCTGCTCCCATCCGTCATTCGCCATACGGATAAATCCCTGTACAAATTCTGCATCCAAAAATTTCATAGTATAAATCCTCTTTTCTGTCTTAAAATTCTTTTTAGTTTCTCTTTGCCAATACGTCATTCTCGTACTTTTCGATCTCATCATAAAAATGAAAATCATCAACGACACCCTCACGTCTTAAGTATTCATTCCATACCTCACCGATCGGCAGCATCTTAACCGCCTCGTTCATAACCATAAGCTTGCTCATCTGGTTTGTATCCTGAAGTTCCTTTAGCATCTCATTCGGTGTGCACAGTGCCATAAGAAGTGCTTTCTGCCAGCTTCTGAATCCGGTCGCAAGCGCGGAGATACGGTTGATACTTGCATCAAAATAGTCCAAAGCCATGTAGACACGATCAAGTGCATCGTCTCTTACGATCTCTTTTGCCATCTCCTTTGTCTCATCATCAAGGATCAGCACATGATCGGAATCCCAGCGCACACCTCTTGTGATATGAAGCGCAAATTCCGGATAAAAGCAAAGCATTGCCGGGATCTTGTCGGATACATACTCCAGCGGATGATAATGTCCGTTGTCCATAAGCGGCATACAGCCGTCATGTAAAGCAGCAAAGCTGAGTGTAAACTCCGCCGATCCGACTGTGTAAGACTCCACGCCGATACCGAATACTTTTGACTCCACACATGGCTTTACAAGGTTATGATCATACGGCTCCGATAAAATCTGCTCGATGGAATCCTTGTATCGCATACGAGGTCCCATGCGGTCTGCCGGAACATCTTTAAATCCGTCACCGGTCCAGATGTTCATAATACAAGGCATTCCGGTCTCTTTTGCAAAATATTCCGAGATGCGGATGCATGCCTTTCCGTGGTTGATCCAGAAACGTCTTGTCTCCTCATCCGGACTTGAAAGTGTCAGACCGTCCTTTACTTTCTCATGAGAGAAAAAGGTCGGATTAAAATCAATACCCATATGATGCTTCTTGGCAAATTCCACCCATTTTGCAAAATGCTTCGGCTCTAATGCATCACGGTCTGCAAATTCGCCCGGCTCAAAGATGGCATACGATGCATGAATGTTTAATTTTGCAGTTCCCGGCATCAGTTTCATCGCTGCTTCCATATCTGCCATCAGCTGTTCCGGTGTCTTTGCACGTCCCATATAATTGCCGGTCGTCTGAATGCCTCCTGTCTCTTATACACATCTGACGCTGCCGACGATCTTACGCGTGTAGAT
>URQG01000294.1 GCA_900549895.1 uncultured Lachnobacterium sp. | reverse complement strand
GTCGTACACAATCTCAATGATACGCTTTTTGTCCTCGGCATCCTTCGGAAGCCCCTCGTCGGAAAGAGGCAGGAGCACAAACATCGCACCATACTTCTTTGCGATCGGAAGCATTTTTTCAATCTTCTCACGCTCTAACGAGATGGAATTGATGAGTGCGCGTCCCGGGTAAATGCGGAGCGCCTCCTCCATCACATCAATGTGGCTTGTATCAATACAAAGCGGACAGTCCACGGTCGAAGACACTTCGTAGATGACCTGCTTCATCATCTCTTTTTCATCGATGCCGTTCATTCCCATATTGATATCGAGAATGCGTGCACCGTTCTCCTCCTGCGCCATCGCCATCTCGCGGACCAGATCCAGCCTGCCCTCGCGAAGCTCTGCCTGCAGCTTCTTTTTACCGGTCGGATTGATACGCTCGCCGACCACGATAAAGCCGCCATCCAGCGTAATCTCTACATTCTGACGCTCCGAGGCTAAGATTCTTCTGTGCCTGTCCAGTGGCTTATGGATTTTCATGCCGCGCACGGCGTCCGCCAAAGCACGGATGTGTTCCTTTGTCGTTCCGCAGCATCCGCCGACAATTGCAGCTCCAGCCTTAACCAATGCCACTCCGGCCTCTGCAAACTCTTCTGGAGTCATGCGGTAAACGGTCTTCTTACCTTCCAGTTCCGGAAGTCCGGCATTTGGCTTTGCAATGAGCGGAACCGTCGAATACTCTGCCATCGTCTCGACAAGCGGAACCATCTCCATCGGTCCGGTCGAGCAGTTGACGCCGATTGCATCCACGCCGAGCGACTGCAATACGACAACCGCCGTTTCAGGAGGTGTGCCAAAAAGTGTTCTTCCATCCTCGTTGTAAGTCAGTGTTACCATGATTGGCAGATCACAGACCTCACGGATTGCAAGGACTGCTGCGCGGCACTCCTGCAGGCTCATCATGGTCTCCACCACGAACAGATCCACGCCCGCTTCCGCAAGCACGCCCGCCTGCTCCTTATACACATCCACCAATTCCTCAAACATCAGCTCACCCATCGGGAAAAGCTGCTGTCCGGTCATCGTCATGTCTCCGGCAACCAAAGCCTTACCTTCCACCGCCTGCTTCGACAGCTTTACCAGAGTCGAGTTAATCTCAACCAGACGATCCTGCAGACCATACTCTTCCAGCTTGATCCGGTTTCCGGTAAATGTCGGCGCATACACGATGTGCGATCCTGCTTCTACATACTCGCGCTGCATCTTAAGAAGCACCTCCGGATGCTCCATCACCCACTGCTCCGGACAGACACCGATCGGCATTCCTGCTTCCATCAGATTTGTTCCTGTCGCTCCGTCTAAGATGATCGGACCATTTTCATTTATCAGTCTGACAAACTCTGCTTTTGTCATCGTTTCCTCTCTTTCACACTCTTGCTCTATCTGCATTTTACCTATATAATAAATTACGTTTCAAAGTGTAATTTATAAATTTTTATGATTCTTGAATCATATTAACGCATTATCAGGAAGGTATCAATATGAAAAATATCAAACTCGTTGCGCTTGACCTGGACGGTACGCTTTTTAATAAAGAAAGCCGCATCAGCAAACGCAACTTGGAAACAATAAAGAAGGCAACAAAACTTGGTATCACCGTCGTGATCTCCACAGGACGCCCGCTTAATGGTCTGCCTTTTGACCAGATCAAGGGAAGCGGCATCCGCTATGCGATCACAGCAAACGGAAGTGCGATCTATGAGATTGAAACCCGAAAATGCCTGCGCGAGGAGGCGATGGATGAAGATCTGTTCGTTCCAATCGTCGAATATCTTCTGACGAAGGATATCCATATGGACGCGTTCATCGGCGGCAACGGCTACAGTCCGATACAGTGCGTAAAAAACGGTGAGCGTCTCGTCGTCCCGGAAGCATTAAAACACTATATCTTAAACACGAGAAAACGCGTGGATGATCTTCCGCAGTTCATCCGGGACAACCATCTGAAAGTCCAGAAGATGACGCTCAACTTCTATCCGGACGAGAATGGTGTCTTTAAGGACCGCGCGGAAGTCAAAAATTATCTGGAATCCAATCCAAACGTCACCAGCGTCTGCGGAGGATACAACAATCTGGAGTTCACACGCGCCGATGTCAACAAAGGCGTAGCTCTGCGTGCACTTGCTGAGATTCTATCCATTGATCCGACAGAAACGATGGCAATCGGCGACACCGAAAATGATCTTGCCATCATCAAAGCTGCCGGAATCGGTGTTGCGATGGGCAATGCCACCCCCGCCGTCAAGGATCAGGCGGACTATGTGACCGACGATAACGAATCGGACGGCGTTGCCACTGCCATGGAACATTTTATTCCTGCCTTAAGATCGTAACACTTCGTTTTAGGGCATCCACGCAGGCATCCACATCGCGCCTGGTCGTATCGCGTCCCATCGTAAAACGCACGCTGCCAGCAGCATAGTCCTCCGGCACACGAATTGCCTCGATCACATGTGAGATTCGTGTCTGCCCGGTGTTGCATGCCGATCCTGCGGATGCACAGATTCCATCCTCCTCCAGCAGCACAAGAAGCGCCGTGGCATCTATGCCCTCGATGCTGAAATTCACATTGCCCGGCAGACGTTTATAC
>URQG01000293.1 GCA_900549895.1 uncultured Lachnobacterium sp. | reverse complement strand
CAGCCGGACTTTACCTGCTCGATCTCGCTACCGAATACCGGAATGCCTGCATTGTTTGCTTTGTCAAGAACGGTCTGCAAAGCGTTCACAACCGTGTTATCTGTCAGGTTGCATAAGCAGTCTACCTTAGATACCAGATCGGTTGCTGCGATCTCAATATCTGCTGATGTGTTGATTCCGGTGTCTACGATTTCAAATCCGTAATCACCTGCAAGACCCTTATACTGCTCGATCGTGCTGCATGAGTTTGCCTCACTTGTCGTATAAAGGATACCGATCTTCTTTGCTTCCGGCATCATCTCACGGATCATCTTTAACTGTTCTTCAACCGGAAGAATATCCGAAGATCCTGTAATGTTCCCTATGCTTGTTCCGTCTTCATTTGCAAGTCCTGCACTGACCGGATCAGACACTGCGGTATAGACAACCGGAATATCTGTATTCAGGCAGGAATTATATGCACTTGATGCACAAGGCGTTGCGATCGCACAGATCATATCAACCTTACCTGATACGAAGCTGTCTGCGATCGTGCTTGCTGTACCTGTATCGGTCTGTGCGTTCTGGTACTCAACGGTAAGATTCTTGCCTTCCTCGATGCCGGCTTCTTTGAGTCCCTCAAGAAATCCCTCGCGGCAATTATCCAGGGAACCATGCTCCGCAAACTGTGAGATACCAATCTTGTAACTGTCTCCCGATGCTGCGGGCTGTGTTCCTGCTGTACCATTGTCACTTGTGTTTCCGCCGCATCCGGCTGCCATTCCCATTGTACATACTGCTGTAAGTAATACTGCTAAAATTTTCTTCTTCATAATTTTGTCCTTTCTTTGAACATCAGTCCATTTAGTGTCAGCACTACATCGTTGATGTATGCTGGGATGATGTTACCTGTCTCATAATTTTTCGTTGTCTTGTTGTATCAGATATTGGCCAACCTGATACATCATGCGCTCTAATTTTATGAGTGTGGCTTCTTTGATAACTTGATATCAGGACGTCTCCCAATTATAAAAAAACCGCCTCAAGCCTATGCTTGAGACGGTAATAAAATCTTATTATCGCGGTACCACTCAAATTGACAAAATGTCCACTCATTCATGTACGATGCCATACATGCCGAACTGGTAACGGGTTCGGTTCCCCGTTGACGCCTACTCCTAAAGCTTTAAAGTTTCGGGCCACCCTCGAAAGTCCATTCAACCAATCCCTCCATGTTGCATCGCACCACCTGCAACTCTCTGTGATATCAGGAGAAGTCTACTACTCTTTCTCATCGGTTTCACTTATGTTGATAATTTAATACTTTTTTTCTGCTTTGTCAAGCACTTTAGCAAATTAAAGTAACCATTCATTCACGCCACTGCCTTCCCTAATATTCAATTAAAACTCATGGTATTGCGATGTTTTATGCCTTTTCTCTTATTTTTTCACTTAATTGTTTCAGCAAGTTCTTTTATTGCAATTGCATATTCCTCTTCTGTATAGTCCTCAAGAATATTTTCTTTTGTAAGACCATGTTTTAACATATTCTTTATTGCTCGGATATCTGCTTCCCGAGCCGCTTTTCTCTCATATTGTTCCATTACTTCACACACCGCCTGAAGACCTCCCTCCTGATGTTTCAAATAATTCATTCTTTTTGTCAGCTCCGGAAATTTAGATTACTTCTTTCTTCAAGAAGTAATCTAAATATTTCGAAACTATAGTGTCGTCCTTAACCTGTGTATTTGCAAACACACGGGCAAGACCATCATCAACGATTTCTCCTGTCTCACGTATTACACTGTCCACATGGTAAATCACGCGATTACCTTCAAATAAATCAAACTGCGAAATATACACAACCATGATATCTTCAATGGTCTTAAATTTCTGACCTGCCTGCGAATCCTTGACTGCAATACTCGAAGCATTAAATCTTACTCTACGTAAATGATCGTCATCATCCGATCTCTGTACCTCCACATTACACTTCTTACCATTCGCGAAAGTACATAACGCATCCAATCTTACAGAGCGACCATATATATTTCGCGCGCTGTTTTGTACAATTACATCTTCAACAGCCAATTCATCATCATCCAATATGATCCTCAACATTTCCTGACAAAAGTTTGCATCATCTGCAGTCCCCTATATTCAATTAAAACTCATGGTATTGCGAGTGCATGAGAACTACACTCTGAATGATTTGCACCGATGTAAAACTTGTTTTATGCCTTTTCTCTTAATTTTTACTTAATTGTTTCTGCCAGCTCAATCGTTTTGGCGTCTACGCCACTTGCCAGAATCTGCTCCGGAGTTTCTCCATTTCTCAGACGCAAAACCACTGTTGCAAGAAGATTTTGCCCTTCTTTACGTCCTTCCTCACGTATGCCATCAACAAATGATTTTTCATTATATTCTGTAATACACACGTCTAACACCTCCGCTCTGTGCTTGAGTAAAAAACTTTTCAAAACATTGTGCTCGATACAATAAGTTACCGCCGTATCAACAGCATCTTCAAAACCCATGCTTACACTGTTTTTACGAATTTCACTGATCAATGCCATATACTCTTTCAATGGCCGACACTGATGAAGTATATGTGCTGTCTCTTATACACATCTGACGCTGCCGACGATCTTACGCGTGTAGA
>URQG01000292.1 GCA_900549895.1 uncultured Lachnobacterium sp. | reverse complement strand
GTGTATAAGAGACAGCAGATATATTCAAAATCATTTATAACAAGTATATTCAAATTGGAGGAAAAAGCATGAGCACACCATTTAAGAGAATTCTTTACGGAGGAGATTACAACCCAAACCAGTGGTCGAAGGATGTATGGCAGGAGGATATGCGCATTTTTAAAGATGCACACATTAACACTGCTACGATCAATGTATTTTCATGGGCGAAGATTCAGCCATCGGAGCATGAATATTATTTTGATGAATTGGACGAGATCGTTGATATGCTCTCAAAAGAAAATTACGATATCGTATTTGCTACTTCTACGGCAGCTTTGCCGGGCTGGTTGGTTCGCAAATATCCGGAAGTGATGTTTACGGATTATGAGGGAAGACAGCATAAGTTTGGCGGACGTCATAATGCCTGCCCGAATTCTTTTGTTTTCAAGCATTATGCGCGTGAACTTGCTTATAAGCTTGCGGAGCGTTATGCCGACAATCCACATGTGACCTGCTGGCATGTCAGCAATGAGTATGGAAATGAGTGTTTCTGCGAGAATTGCCAGAAAGCGTTCCGTGTATGGCTGAAAGATAAGTACAAGACGATTGATGCATTAAATAAGGCATGGAATATGGAATTCTGGGGACATACGGTCTATGACTGGGATGATGTGGTAGCTCCAAATGCATTAAGCGACGGAATCGGAAGTGAGAAGACGGCTTTTGCAGGACTCTCGATTGATTACCGCAGATTCTATTCGGACAGCCAGCTTG
This sequence comes from uncultured Lachnobacterium sp., assembly GCA_900549895.1. Classification (GTDB taxonomy): domain Bacteria; phylum Bacillota; class Clostridia; order Lachnospirales; family Lachnospiraceae; genus Roseburia. The sequence goes on along the minus strand of URQG01000292.1, from coordinate 1,893 downwards.
CGTGCTTTAAGATGGAGCGCGATGCCATCCGCAGCGTGAAACCGGATGCTTTTGTCACAACCAACCTGATGGGAACGTTCAAGGGACTTGATTATTTCAAATGGGCAAAAGAGATGGATGTTGTTTCCTGGGACAATTATCCGGCATATGATACGCCTTGGAGCAGTATCGCTATGACGCATGATCTGATGAGAGGACTGAAAGATGAGCCTTTTATGCTGATGGAGCAGACACCAAGCCAGCAGAACTGGCAGAAATACAATTCGTTGAAGCGTCCGGGACAGATGCGTGCACAAAGCTACCAGACACTGGCACATGGAGCAGACACGATCCAGTTCTTCCAGCTGCGAAGAAGTGTGGGAGGATGCGAAAAATTCCATGGTGCGGTAATCGCGCATGTTGGAAACGAAAATACACGTGTTTTCCGTGAAGTGGCACAGCTTGGAGCAGAACTGGAGAGTTTTGGCACCCGTACACTCGGAGCAAGAAACGAGTCGGAGGTTGGCGTGATCTTTGACTGGGATAATTACTGGGCTTTGGAGTATACCAGCGGACCGTCGGAGGATCTCAAATATGTGGATCAGATCCATCAGTACTATCAGTATTTTTATAAGAGAAATATCGGGGTGGACATGATTCCGGTTGACGCGGATTTCTCAAAATACAAGATTGTGGTTGCACCGGTACTTTATATGGTAAAAGACGGTATGAAGGAAGCTCTTGAAACCTTTGTTAAGAATGGTGGCATTCTCATCACTACTTATATGAGTGGCATTGTAGGACAGTCAGACAATGTATATCTTGGCGGTTATCCGGGACCGCTCCGCGAGATGGCCGGCGTGTGGGTTGAGGAAATCGATGCGCTCGCACCAGAACAGAAGAATAAAGCAAGGTTTGCAGATGGAAGTGAGGCATCCTGCGGACTTCTGTGTGATCTGATGCATTTGGAGGGAGCACAGAGTCTGGCTTCTTATGAGGAGGATTTCTATGCGGGAATGCCTGCTGCATCCAGAAATTCATACGGAAAAGGCGCTGCTTATTACATTGCAACCCGGTTTGAGGAAGATGGTCTTGCAAAGATTCTGGATCAGGCAGTCGGGGAAGCGGATGTGACACCTGTGATTCCAGAAACGACAGGGCTTGAAGTGGTAAGTCGTGTCAAAGATCATACCCGTTTCTATTATGTAATGAATTTTACGGATGAGGAGCAGAAGCTGCCGGAGAGTCTTGCCGGAATGAAGGACCTGATCAGTGGAAAAAAAGCAGAGAGCAATACCGTATTAAAGAAATGGGATGTCCTTTTATTGGAAACGGAAGCATAGTCGGTTGTAAATAGATGCTGTTATTGTTATAATGTATGTCATCATATCATAACGAGAAATTGTGAGGACATATTATGAGCAAGTTAGATCATATAGAGGATTTCAATATAGAAGAGAACACATTGGAGAATGCGCAGCAGGAGTCAAATGAGCAGGCTGCAGATAACGAAGCGAACGGGAACAAGAGCGCAAAAGCCAATAATACACAAGAGAATGTACCCGTAGCTACAGAGGAGAAGACTGCGAAAGAGACAACGCATGGAAAAAAGAAAACGATCCTCGGTTGGGGCATCTATGGGGCAATCCTTATTGCCATCTACATAACATTTCATTTCTTTCTTATGATGGCACGTATTCCGTCGGAAAGTATGGAACCGACGCTCATGGTACATGACTGGACAATCGGAGACCGGAATGCATACAGTGAGGAAGCACCGAAGAGGGGCGACATTGTCAATTTTTATCAGGCGGATGAAGATACCGTCATGGTCAAGCGTGTAATCGGGCTCCCGGGAGACACGGTTTCGTTTGAGGATGACCATGTACATATCAATGGAAAAGAACTTGATGA
>URQG01000291.1 GCA_900549895.1 uncultured Lachnobacterium sp. | reverse complement strand
GGCTATGAATCTGATTTCCCGTGGCGAAAGCCAGCTGCTCGATTCCGGAACACTCGGCCTCGGTCAGCTGCACATCGGCGCGAGCGATACGATCTGCCGCTATTTTCTGCTTCCTTATTTAAAGGAGTTCCACAAGGCGTTTCCGAATGTCCCGATCAAAATTACGAATGCAACCTCGATCCAGTGCGTCAATCTTCTTGATCAGCGTAAGGTTGACCTGATCGTGACGAATTTCCCGAACACGCATCTGAATCACGCTTATATCCAGAAGACGGTTTGTAACTTCTCGGATGTGTTTATCGCCAATCCGGCTTATTTTGATCTTGATCAGCAGGAGATTCCGTTCGAGCAGTTGCAACAGTATCCGATCATGATGCTGGACCGCAATTCGACAACAAGCGAGTTTTTGCATAATCTGTTTTTGCAGCACCAGCTTGAGCTGATCCCGCAGGTTGAGCTCAGCAGCAATGATCTGCTGATCGATATGGCGCGCATCGGGCTCGGTATCGCTTTTATTCCGGATTTCTGCCTGTCGCGCGATGACAGTGATCTCATTATTCTTCACACGAAGGAAAAGATGCCGACCAGACAGATCGTGGTCTCTGCCAATACCATGCTGCCGGTATCCGCATCCGCCGAAGAATTTTTAAAGTTGCTGCCGGATGCAGGCGTGACACAGGTATAATCGTTTCTTACAAAGAACCCGGGCATCTGACTTGATTGGTCAGCCGCTCGGGTTCTTTTTTATTTCAAGCACATCTTTGGTATTTTCCCAGAATTTACAAATTTCCGCATCAACAGTTTCCACATTTCCGACGATCCGGTTCTTCCACTCTCTCGGATAGAGTGCGTTATAATCGCTTTGTAAGAACCGCTCATCCAATAGTACGATAATCCCGCGGTCTTCCTGTGTGCGGATGACGCGGCCTGCGGCCTGCAGCACCTTGTTGATCCCCGGATAACGGAACGCGTAATCGAATCCGGATAATCCCTGCTTATCGTAATACTGTTTTAAGATTTCCCGTTCATTGCTGATCTGTGGGAGTCCGGTGCCGACAATGACGGCCCCGATCAGCCGGTCGTTCTTGAGATCTATGCCTTCACCGAAGATTCCTCCCATCACGCAGAATGCCACAAGTGTTCCGCCGTCTTCCTGTTCAAATGCCTGCAGGAATTCCTCGCGTTCCGCTTCGTTCATATTGCTGTGCTGCATGATGATCGTCAGGCTTTCTTCCAACGGCTCCTCCGCAATGTTCGGCTCATCGGATACCGCGACGCCATTTCTAGTATCACTTTCCCGTTCCACACGCACGAACACGTCATACACATCCTGCATCATCTTATACGATGGGAAGAATACCATGTAATTGCCTTTTTTACTGCGGATAGCCGCACGGATGTAGCGTGCGATCTTCTCATACTCCGCCGGGCCGCGCCTTGTGTACTTCGTGCTCACATCCCTCCCGAACGCAAGCAGCCTCTGCGTTTCGTCAAACGTACTCTGGGCATAGATGGCGTAGTTGTCCTCCTTCGTGGACAAAAGCCTTTTGTAATAATTGATGGGAAGCAGCGTTGCCGAGAAGAAGATCGTCGACACCGATTTATCAATACATTTCTGCAGGTTCTTCGACGGATCGACACAGAATAGCTTGATCATAAACCGTCCGTCCTCCTGCATTTCATCATAGATGACATAATTCTCGTCCACCAGATCATAGATATTGACAAAATTCCGCAGTTCAAAGTAGAAATCAAGAACCGTCTTCTTATCCGGAAACTCTCTCGGTTTCTCAAAGAATTCTTCCATCTGCGATACCAGCCGCATCAGATAAAAGGTCAGTACGCCCACGCTCTCGCAAACGGAGTAATTTTCACATTCCCTCTTGAAGTCGAGCATCGCCTTGTTACATTTGTCCAGAGTCCGCGCGATTGCCTGGTTGTGCGGCTTCATAATCTTCTTTACCGCCAGAATATCTTCCTTATATAATGTGGCACTGTACATCTCCCGGCTGCGATCCACCAGATTGTGTGCCTCGTCCACCAGAAACAGATACTTCTCCTTGGAACTGTCCTGAAAAAAGCGTTTCAGATACACGTTCGGGTCAAACACATAATTATAATCGCACAGTATATTGTCACACCACGTTGCCACATCCAGACTCAGTTCAAACGGACAGACTCTGTGCTTTCGCGCCTGCGCGAGGATTTCTTCCCTCGTAAACAGATCGGATGCCTGCAACAGTTCAAATACCGCATCGTTTACCCTGTCAAAATGCCCCTTTGCATACGGACAGTTCTGCGGGTTGCACTCCAGTTTTATCTGTGGAAAGTCCGGATACGGATTATCCTGATCCGCAGCCTCCTGCTCGATTGCAGTATTTCCGCACAGACACAGCTTCTCCTTCGCCGTCAACTGGATAATCTTCGCCTGATACCCCTGCTCTCTTAGTAATCCGAACGTTTCCTTCGCAACGGTTGCCGTAATCGTCTTTGCGGTCAGATAAAAAATGCGATCCGCCAATTCTTCCCCAACCGCTTTTACCGCCGGGAAAATCGTGGATATCGTTTTTCCCACACCGGTCGGTGCCTGAATGAACAGATTTTTGCCTCTGCGGATTGTGCGATATACATCTCCGACAAGTTTGCGCTGTCCCTCCCGGTACGGATATGGGAATTC
>URQG01000290.1 GCA_900549895.1 uncultured Lachnobacterium sp. | reverse complement strand
GTTACGACTGGATTCGGTATGTAATGTGGAACTGGTCGGCAATCATCTGTTTGATTTTGAGAGCCTGAATCTGGTGATGATGCTTGATGAGAAACAGGTTGCCGAAGAGGATCTGCTGGCACAGATGAGCGGTTCGGACGGAAGTGAAGATGGATCCGGAGCGGGAACCGTGGATTCCACAGAAAGCACAGATTCGGCAGCGACAGGTACGACAAGCGGAATATCCGGAAGTGTAAGCTGTGAGCTTGCGTACAAAGTGCCGGAAGCGGATACCGAAGATTCCGAGAGTGAAGCAGATATTCCGGAGAAACAGCATCTTCGCATTCTTGTACGTGCGAAAACAACCGATGGATACTGGTTCGAGTATACCATGTTTGAAGGCGATTATCTGACGCTGGATAAGAGACTGGATAAAGAGAGTTTTAAGAAAAATACAAAGAATGCAGCCTATGACAGAAAGGGCAATGAACTGGATCTGGATGTGAATGAGATTCAGGAGGACGAATAGAAGAAGTGCAGTAGCAATCATGCTACTGCACTTCTTTTTGTGATAGCGGCAAGGTGAAGATAAATTCCGTTCCGACACCTTCCGTACTGATGACGTTGATATGTTCATTGTGTGCCTGAATGATCTCTTTGACAATGGCAAGACCGAGACCGGTTCCTTTTTTATCTTTGCCTCGTGAGAGATCGGTTTTGTAGAAGCGGTCCCAGATCTTTTTGATGCTGTCCGCAGGAATGCCGATTCGGGAATCTTTGACAGAGATAAATACTTTTTCGTTTTTGATATTGGTTTCGATTTTGATCGAACTGTTATGGTGCGAGAATTTGGTCGCATTGTCGATCAGATTATAGAGTACCTGCTGAATTTTACTCATATCCGCATTGACGAACAATTCCTGACCGGTGAGGACAAGATCGAAAGTCAACCCCCTTTTCTCGCATGTTCCCTCAAAGGTGAGGATCGTTGTCTTGATCATGCGGTTGATGTCAAAGTCTGCCAGATCGAGCATCATGCCGCGGTGGCGTCCAAACTGGTTGAGATCAAGGATTCCCTGGGTTAATTTCGTCAGGCGTTCCGTTTCAAACAGGATAATATTCAGATATTTATCCTGCATCTCAACCGGAATTGTTCCATCGAGCATTGCTTCAATATAACCTTTGATCGAGGTCAATGGAGAACGGAAATCATGCGATACATTGGAGATAAATTTACGCTGGTCTTCTTCGAGCGTATCCAGCTCGTTTGCCATATAGTTCATGGTATTTCCGATGATGCCGATCTCGTCATTGGTGTGGATGTCGATGCGTGGCTCAAAATTTCCCTTGGCATAGCTTCGGGCAACTTTGGTAATTCTACGAAGCGATCGGTAGTTGGTATAGGAGAAGACGAGCAATATGAGCAATGCACATAACGCCAATATACCAACTGTGTAGAATGCAATGTTCATGAACTCGTTTGCAATACCGATCGTACTTGATACCGGTTTGTGGATCAGTACATAATTGCGGACACGGTAATTGGAGGTAATGGGGGAGAAGACGCTGAGCGTGTCCTCTTCAAACATTCCGTAGAAACGGCCGATTGTGTAGAAGCGATTGCCGAAATCAGTACTGTCAAAATCGGGAAGAACGGTATATTCGGACTGGGCCGCTTTCTGTCCGATCTCTGCATCGGAAGAGTTAAAAAGAATGTGCCCCTGATTGTCCACAACCCAGATTTCTGCCGAGAGATAAGTGCTCAGCATTTCCATCTGTGATTGAAAGTCTTCCAATGACAGGGAAGAATTCATAAAGTTGGAAGCATACCCTGAGGCAATAAGGTTGGACTCACGGTACAGATGCTGCGCTTCGCGGCGTTCCAAATAAGAGGTTACGGTATGCTGGGTAAATGTGCACAGTATGACGATGGCACAGATGCCGAACAAAATGTAGCCGAAAAGCATTTTTATGTACATGTGGGACTTCATGATTCTGACACCTCAAATTTATAGCCGATGCCCCATACCGTAGCAATCGACCAGGATTGATGATCTTTGATTTTTTCGCGCAGACGCTTGACATGTACGTCTACGGTTCTGGTATCACCGATATATTCATAGCCCCAGATATGATCGAGAAGCTGCTCTCTTGTAAACACCTGGTTCGGCGAGGAAGCAAGGAAGTAAAGAAGTTCCAGTTCTTTCGGAGGCATATCGATCGGGCGTCCGTTGTAGACAACGGAATAGTTTGATAAATTTACAATAAGATCCGGATATTCAACACATTTTACCTCAACGACGGGAGATTCTGTTTTAACCACCGGCTGGTAGCGGCGAAGGACTGCTTTTACACGCGCAACCAGTTCCTTTGAATCAAACGGTTTTAGGATATAATCATCCGCGCCAAGTTCAAGACCGAGTACCTTGTCAAAAATCTCGCCTTTGGCCGAGAGCATGATGATCGGTGTGTTACTTTTCGCACGGATCTCACGGCATACCTGGTATCCGTCTATGCCCGGAAGCATTAAATCTAACAGTATCAGATTGGGATTATACTGCTCAAAAGCGATCAATGCTTCCTCGCCGTCATTTACAATCCGGGTGTCGTAGCATTCTTTGGTAAGGTAGAGCGATATCAGTTCTGCGATGTTGTTGTCATCGTCAACAATGAGTATTTTCTGTTTGGATACCATGATATTCC
>URQG01000289.1 GCA_900549895.1 uncultured Lachnobacterium sp. | reverse complement strand
AGATGTGTATAAGAGACAGGGTATGCATATCTCAATCATGGTAAATGAAATATTGGATTTTCTGAAGATCCAGCCGGGCGAGACCGGATTCGATGCAACACTCGGATATGGCGGACATACCAAGGCGATGCTGCAGTGCTTAAATGGGCAGGGGCACATCTATGCGACGGATGTCGATCCCGTGGAATCGGAAAAGACGAAGAAGCGTCTTGCGGATCAGGGATTCGGAGAGGACATTCTTACGATTCGTCTGCAGAATTTCTGTACGATTGATGAGCTCGCAAAAGAAGTCGGAGGCTTTGACTTTATCCTTGCGGATCTCGGCGTATCCTCGATGCAGATCGACAATCCGGAACGAGGCTTCTCGTTTAAGACGGAAGGACCGCTGGATCTGCGGTTGAATCAGCAGAGCGGAATCAGTGCGGCGGAACGCCTCGATACGATCTCAAGGGACGAGCTTGCGGGAATGCTCTACGAGAATTCGGATGAACCATACAGTGAGAAACTTGCCAAGGCGATCACGGATGAGATCCGTAAAGGAAACCGGATCGACACGACAACGAAGCTTCGCCAGGTTATTGAAAAAACGTTGGATTTCCTTCCGGAGAAGGAGAAGAAAGATACGATCAAGAAAACCTGCCAGAGAGTATTTCAGGCGCTTCGTATTGATGTGAACCACGAATTTGAAGTGTTATATGAATTCATGGAGAAGCTGCCGGATGCGCTTCGTCCGGGTGGACGTGTTGCCATCCTGACATTCCATTCCGGTGAGGATAAATTAGTCAAGCGTGCATTAAAAGAAGGATTTCGTGACGGGATCTACCGTGCGTATTCGAAAGATGTGGTACGTCCTTCGGCACAGGAATGTGCGCAGAATGCACGTGCACATTCTACAAAGATGCGCTGGGCTGTGCGCGCGTAGGATTACAGGGTCAAAAGCTGCCATAATTGGCAGTTTTTGACTTTTTGTGTTTTTCACATTTTTCTGCTTGCGTAAATGAAATGCGTAAGTTATAATACAGTCGTTATATGACTGACGGAATGAGTGGAGAACCACGTGGAGTATAACGAGGCAGTGTATTGACTGCCGAAAAGCAATGTCTCTTCGAGACACCGCAGGCGATGCTTCAGAGAAGCACCGCAGTCGCCGACCGTCTGGGCAACAAAAGAAGCCTGGAGGGTCTTTTTTTATCTGTTACATAGACTTTTCGGAATTGTATGCTCTTATGTGCAAGCACAACAAGCCTGCAATCCATTATCTTTATTCTGAAAAGTTACGCTTTGTATCAAATCGAAAACATTTACCCCCGAGACTTGACAAATTACATATGTTAGGATAATCTATCGTTGGTTAGACAAAACTAATATATGGTAACAAGCAATCATTTTATATAAGGAGGAACATCATGTTAGAAATGAAGGAATGGGATGGATTTGAAGGACGTCTCTGGAAAGAAGAGATCAACGTTCGCCAGTTCATTCAGGACAACTACACCCCATATGACGGAAACGAGGACTTCCTCGCTGGACCGACAGAGGCAACCAATAAGCTTTGGGGAGCGTTACAGAAGTTACAGAAAGAGGAGCGTGCAAAAGGCGGCGTTCTTGATATGGAGACAGAGGTTGTAACAGGCATTACAGCTTATGGTCCGGGATATATTGATGAGTCCTTAAAGGATTTAGAGACAATCGTAGGTTTACAGACAGACAAACCATTAAAGCGTGCATTCATGCCTTACGGTGGAATCAAGATGGCTGTTCAGGCATGTGAGACATACGGATATCAGGTAAGTGATAAGTTAAAGGAGATCTTTACCAAGTATCATAAGACACATAATACAGCAGTATTTGATGCTTACACACCGGAGATGATGAAGGTTCGTCACAATAAGATCTTAACCGGTCTTCCGGATACATACGGACGTGGACGTATCGTTGGTGATTACCGTCGTGTTGCATTATACGGAATCGACCATCTCATCGAGGAGAAGAAGAAAGATAAGGCAAACTGCGGCTGTGGCGAGATGACAGACAACGTTATCCGTTTAAGAGAAGAGATCGCTGAGCAGATCAAGTGTTTAGAGGATATGAAGAAGCTTGCAGAAATCTATGGATACGATATTTCAAGACCTGCAACAAACGCAAAGGAAGCTGTACAGTGGTTATACTTCGGATACCTTGCAGCAATTAAGACACAGAACGGTGCGGCAATGTCCGTTGGACGTGTTTCCACATTCCTGGATATCTACTTCGAGAGAGATTTAAAGAAGGGTATCATCACGGAGCAGGAAGTACAGGAACTGGTTGATCACTTCACAATGAAGCTTCGTATGGTGAAGTTTGCACGTATTCCTTCTTACAATCAGCTGTTCTCAGGTGACCCGGTATGGGCAACACTTGACGTTGCAGGTACAGGTGTAGACGGACGTTCTATGGTTACGAAGTCTGACTTCCGTTTCCTGCATACATTAGAGAATATGGGACCGGCTCCGGAGCCAAACCTCACGGTATTATATTCTTCCAGACTTCCGGAAGCATTCAAGGATTATGCAGCACGTATCTCTATCGATACAAGTTCCATCCAGTATGAGAACGATGACGCTATGAAGCCTGTATGGGGCGATGATTATGCAATCTGCTGCCTGTCTCTTATACACATCTCCGAGCCCACGAGACGCGTAGTAA
>URQG01000288.1 GCA_900549895.1 uncultured Lachnobacterium sp. | reverse complement strand
GCGTAAGATCGTCGGCAGCGTCAGATGTGTATAAGAGACAGAATTCATACTATTTAATTGTCAAATCCTATTTCGTCTATGCAATTAACGTGATATATATATCAAAAAATCTTTAAAACATCACAACAAATTAATCCTTATTCAAAATACAACTGGGGCAGCAACAAATTTATATGGAATACGTTGCTTTCAGACTGCATCGGGGCGTAACTGATAAATTTTGCATGTAGTTCCCCGCCCAAGATCCAACCGGGGCGTAGGAGAAGATATTTGCATGTAGCGCCTCGCTTCCCAAGCTTCGACTGGGGCGTAGGGAAAAATATTTGCAGGTAGCGCCCCGTTTCCAGATTTGATTGGGCGTAGGAGAAAATATATGCATGTAGCGCCCCGTTTTCAAAATTCGGTCGGGGCGTAGGGGAAAGCATATGCATGTGATGCCCCGCTTCAAATTCGGCGGGGCGTAGGGGGAAAAAGTGTTGCATAGTGCCCCGCTTGGCAAAACTCGTATGAGAATGTTTTGCCTGCCAGAACATTCCAATCCTTATTCCGCTTGTTCGGTATTAATTTGTATATAACAAATCACGCGCGGAGTAATTCTACATCTATTTGTAAAATAACACCGCGCGTCAATTCTTCTTATCTACTATGAGGCAAATTTTTGTCGTGTATCAGATGTGTTATTTTCAATACACAGATACGGATTCAATGAATAAAATAAAGAAAATTAGCAGTAAGCTTATTCAACCAACAGGACTTTGGACGATACACTTTATCGAAGATCTTTTCTGCGACTGCTCCTGCGTTCCATTGTTTCGGATAATTGCATGATTGTTTCATTTGATGAAAAACTATCCAAAATCGTTGCAGGAGTTAACTCGCAGAAAAAGCTGAGAGAAAGTCGGTATCGTTCAAAGTCCGTCATTTTCAAATGAACTACTGCTAATTTTTTATCGTTACTTTATCATCCGGTATCGTCCGTTTTAAAATCAATCTGATCACGACAAACCTGAATTGAGATTTCATATATTCCAAGGGATTTAATTAAAGTGTACCCTTTGTCAAGGACACTATGACTTTTCCTTTTCAGATTTCTATTTTATATTTGTTTGTTGTGTAGAGGCATCAAAGTGATGCCTCTGATTGATTGTTTTCACCTTTTGCTTTAGGGATTATCAGTGGATAAATTCCTGTTGTCAGATATTGATAATATTCAACAGGTGACAACCTTGCTAAGTCCCATTGATAACGTTCTGTATTATAATATTCTGTCCAATCCCTAACTGCGTTTAATATCTCCTCATAGCCGTGGCACTCTGATAGATCTAATTCATCTTTCATATGACCAAAGAATGATTCCTGAGGAGCATTGTCCCAACAGTTTGCTCTACGTGACATAGACTGTCTCAGTTCGTTATCCTTTAACAATTGGATAAATTTAATGCTGGTATAGTGGGAACCCTGATCGCTATGTATTAATGTTTCTGTGCTTAAATCAGTTCCATGTTTTTCTATTAACTGCTTTACTGTTTCTAATACAAAATCAATTTCTAGTGATTCGCTGAGAACCCATGACAACAGTTCCTTGGTACAGGCATCTATAATTGTCGACATATAGCACCGGGGTGCTTTTCCATTTATAATATACGTGATATCCGTTAACAGAATTTTTCTTGGTCCGTGTTCCTCGAATTCACGGTTTACTATATTGGGTGCGGTATATGCAGTTGCCATTGCTTTTGCCATTCTCCGATAGGGATTTGCCTTGCGGATAGGGCACTGTAAGTTGTACTTCTTCATCAACCGCCGGATTTTTTTGATATTCATCACTATCGGCGGTTCCATGTGTAACAGCCTCATATATATGCTACGGGCACCTTTATGATATCCTCGGTACTGGTATGCTTTCAGAATCAGAAGAAAATCCTGTCTGTCCTGTTCCTCCCTTTCCATTCGCTGGTCTTCTGTTGAGAGATAATGGTAATATCCCGAACGGGATACTCCTGCAATTTCGCACATGGCAGCTACATTCAATAGATTATCGTTTTTTTGCATGGTATCATAAATAATCTGATACTTTGCATGGGCTGGTATTTTCATTATTCCGGAGCCTCCGGATTTAAAGATACAATTTTTTTTAGAAACTCTATCTCCTGATTTTTATATGCCAGTTGCATTTCTAAATATTTTATCCGATTTTCAGCCGAAAGATATCCGTTGCAGCCCTGTGCATAGGTGTTAAGATCTCGAAAACCATTTCCCTTTTTTACTTCATTTCCAATCATGGTTTTCAGACCATTTATTCTGGAATCCCCCAAGATATTTGGATCTATCCCAAGAGTCGAAACAATCTCACGTGGAAGCCTGCCCTTTGACAGTTCCTCCCAAAACAGTTTTTTAAATTCTGCTGAGAAATGTACAATGCTCGGTGATACATCCAATACATATTTACTATTTCTCAGTGTGAGCATTTCTTGTTCTGTAAACTTTTTGTTTGCCATAATTTCCTCCAATTCATTATTATTGTAATATCAATCTGAATCGGAGTCAAAAAGCGATTTTGTCCAAAATGAAGGGGTTCATCAAAACCATGTCCGAAGTTAAGGGTTCCCTGTAAACTCAGTGTCTAGATTTAAGGGTTTGCATTAAAACTTACTGTCCAATGGTAAGGTTTTTAAAAACTCAAACCGTCTAATCT